>JAEOSD010000013.1 GCA_016840545.1 Promethearchaeota archaeon | reverse complement strand
TTTTAGGGCACATAGATCATGGTAAAACCAGCCTTCTTGACTATATTCGCGGTACAGTAGTTCAGCAAAGAGAAGCAGCAGGGATAACTCAACATATTGGAGCATCTTACTTCCCTACTGAAGATATTAAAGAATTTTTAAAAAAATCAAAACAAGAGTTTGCCGAGAAAAAAATAAAACTCCCAGGAATTCTTATCGTTGATACTCCCGGTCATGCAGCATTTTTAAATCTTAGGCGTAGAGGAGGTGCAGTTGCAGATATTGCAATTTTAGTGATTGATGTTACAGCTGGAACACAACCTATAACTTGGGAATCTGTGAGGATATTAAGAGAGCGTAAGACGCCATTTGTAATCGCAGCCAATAAAATTGATAGAATTTCCGGTTGGAAGCCTAAGAAAGATGCTGATTTTCTTGATACCTATAACTCTCAAAAATCACACGTAAAGGACTTTTTAGATGAAAAAATTTTACAAATAATGGGAAATTTTTTAGAAGAAGGATTTAAAGGTATAGAAAGATATGACAAGATTAAAGATTTCACTAAACAAGTAGCAATAGTACCCACAAGCGCTAAAACGGGCGAGGGAATTTCAACACTACTCCTGGTTTTAATGGGTTTGGTGCAACAATATCTAACTGAGAACCTTAAATTCTCTGAAGGCCCAGCAAGAGGAGTTGTCCTGGAAGTTAAAAAGGAGAAGGGACAAGGGATAACATTAGATGTTTTAATATATGATGGCATACTTAAAAAGGGAGATGAATTTATTGTTGGAGGGTTGGAAAAACCCATTAAATCTAAAGTGAGAGCACTTTTAAGACCTAAACCATTAGATGAGATTAGGGATCCTCGCCAAAGATTTGATCATGAAGAAATGGTGAGTGCTGCAGCAGGGGTAAAAATATTAGCTCCTAATATAGACGAAGTAGTTGCAGGTTCACCTTTTAGAGCCATTGGAGGTGCTTCTGAAGAAGAGCTTGTTTATAAGGAAATTGAAGAAGAAGTGCAAAGTATCAGAATAAAAACTGAAAAAGCAGGAGTTGTATTAAAAGCAGATACTCTAGGTTCGCTTGAAGCGTTAAATAACCACTTCTCTCAAAATGGTGTTAAAATTAGTGTCGCTGATGTAGGTTCCATAAAAAAGGAGGATGTTATAAATGCAAATATTGTTAAACATCTTGATCCATATTCAGCTGCCGTTTTAGGTTTTAATGTTTCTATATTACCTGAAGCTAGAGAACAAGCAATTATTGATAATATTAGAATATTTACAAACGATGTAATATATCGTTTATTAGAAGATTATATTGAATATGCTGAAACTAGAAAGGCAGAAGACACTGCTAAAGGACTAAGTGAATTAATTTTACCAGCAAAGATTAGAATGATGCCAGATTTTGTTTTTAGAAATTCTGATCCGGCCGTATTTGGGGTCCATGTTGAAGCTGGTACTTTATATCCGAAAGTATCCTTAATAACTGATGAAGGAAAGAAAGCAAGAAGGGTTCACCAAATTCAAGATAAAGGACAAACCATAGAAAGAGCCCTTAAAGATGCTGAAGTAGCTATTTCTATTCGTGGTATTGAAGTAGGAAGAGATATTGGGAAAGATGAGACTTTTTATGTAAGTGTTCCAGAATCTCATGTAAGACAATTAATGGGGAAATTCCTAGATGAGTTAACTACTGATCAAAAAGAGGTATTAAGAGAATATATAATTTTAATGAGAAAAATTAACCACCCTTGGTGGGGAATGTAATATATTTATCTAAATCCTCCTCCATTTCTTCCAAATAAGTATTCATACTATTATCAAACTGTTAATATTACCTAATGTTCAGGATATGTTCATTAAAATGTACATAATATTTAAATATTCATTAATCTATTATATATCAAAACGATGTTCAAAATGGAAATAATGCGTGAGAGAAGCAGAAACAAATTAATTACAGACGCAAAAAAATATGGGGGAATAGGGCTTAGAGGGCAATTACTTCGGGTTCATAAAAATGGTGCTAAATTTACAATTAGTAAAGTATATATCGAAGATAAATTGATAAATCCAGAAGTGCTATACACTCTGATTTTAGTTCCAGAAGCAAGAGTAACTTCAAAATCTGGAGTCATATTAAGTTATTTCGATAGAAAACGAGGTCCACTTGTTTTTTATTCCTACCCGGAAGATGCGTTTAGTGAGAGAGAAAGAAACTTTGCTTGTAGCCTTATGGATAAAGCTTTTGATGAGAAGTTTTTCACGTATCAAACTATCTTTTTCTCTTCAATGAATTACTATTTTGAAATAGATTCCAATTGGTCTCGAGGCAATAAAGAAATGCTAATGGTTAGTATTGTCTTAAACACTCCAATTAACTCAATGATAGAAGATAAGATTGAATTAGTTTGTCAAGAGTTTGCATCAAAAGTTCAAAAAACTGAAAAACTTTTCATGGGATTTCATCTAAATGAGATTAGTAGATTTAAGGGAGAAAAACAAGAAATTCAAACTAAAATTGAAGTTCTTCAATCATATATTAAAGAATTTTACAATGCTGTTAACTTTTCAATTAAGATAATTAAGGAGAATAATAAGGATTTACTTTTCAAATCATAAAGATAAGTATGCTTCACAAATTTCGACAACTACAAATAAATTGGAAGTAATATATTTTAATATATATAGATTTTTTAAAAGCTATTATATCATTTTAAGTCTATGAATTCAATAAAAGATGTTTTTATTAGTGTGCTTAAGGAAATAACCCCTAATGCTGAAGAAGTTAATATTACTAAAAATATTATTAATAAATTGAAGGAACTATTATATCACACTGCTGGAAAACGAGATATTCATTATACTAATATTGAAGCACAAGGATCTACGGGAATTAAACAAACTCAATTAAGAGGGGATTATGATATTGATCTATTCATAGGATTAGATTACAATTTTTACAAACCAAATTATCGAGGTTTGAGTAAAAGTAAGTTAAAAAGTAAATCTAAAAAAGATTTTCTTGAATTATGTAACGGATGGATAATTAAATCATTAACCTCAAAAGAATTTCAAAACCCTAGATTACTATACGCTGAACATCCTTATGTAACTGTTGATTATTTTACTGATAATCTTAAAATTGAAGTTGATATTGTGCTATACTTTAATTTAGATTTAGAATATATAAAAAAAACTGGTCCCATAACTGCTGTTGATAGATCACCTTGGCATGGTCGTTTTATTAAAGAAAATCTATCCACAGAGCAAAAAAACGAAGTAAGATTATTAAAACAATTTTTTAAAGCAAGTCATTGTTATGGAGACAAAAGTGTCGTTGGAAAAATGGGTTTTTTTGGATATAGCGCAGAACTCTTAATTTTTTATTATAACTCTCTAATAAATCTTTTTAATAATTTTGAATCTCTTAAAAATAATCCATTAGATTATTATCATAGACCAATTGAAGAATTAAAAAAAATTTCTCACTTTCAAAATGAAGTTCTTATTATTATAGATCCTATAGATAAAAATAGAAATGTGGCTTCGGCAATTTCAGATCGAGCCTATAATTATTGTAATTATAGAATCCAAGAGTTTTTAAAAAAGCCTAGTAAGGAATTATTTAAAGTTAAACCAATACCAGAGGAAGATCTTTTAAGTGAAAAAAACCCTGTACTTTCAAATATATATATAATTGAATTAAAGAATAAGAACCCTAAAATACATTACACTATAAATCGCGATAAACTATATTCTCTTGGTCAAGGCATAAAACTTAATGGCGAAAAAGAATTTTCTCACGTTAATAGGTTTGGAAAAATTGAATTTGAATTATATTTTGAAGATAAGTTAAATGAATACAACATAGCCATTTATAGCGAAAAATCTAATATCACTAAAACTTATTTGAGAAAAGGACCTCCAGTAACATCAAAATTTCATGTAGAGAAATTTAAAAAGAAAAATCCAAACTTCATTGAAAAAAATAATTTCTTATGGACAGAAACTAAAAGAGAGTACACTAAATTTTTAAGTTTCCTTAAAGATTTTATAAGAGATAAAATTCCAGAAAATTTAGAAATTATAAATATATCTACGGCTTTTAATGCTAAATCAAAAACAGCTAAAAAAGCAATACACGTATTGAATAAATATATATTACCTTTTTGTTGAATTAAAAAAAAATTAAAAACAAGAAGAGAATTTTATGAGCAAAATAAAAATTACAGTAATAAAACAATTTGGTCCTAAAGATGTGCTCGGTCATGAATTTATTCGAGCTGATGGTAACCCCATTACGAAATGTGGTATGACAGAAGGTATGGAATTTATTGTAGATGAAAACGGAAATATGCCAGAAGGATTTTGTCATCATGCGTGGTATGGATTATACAAGAATATATCTATTTTACAATGCGGAGGTGGATTTCCCACTTGGACTGGAGAAAATATGATCTATACAGCATGTCCAGATGGTATCCGCCCTGTCTGTTTCAAATTGGAACGAACTTCTTATTAGAAGTTATATTATAATTTTTTTTTCTTATTTTAATATCGTGAAATGAATTAGTCTGAATAGAAAATTCCGAAAATCTTAAATTTATACATTTAAAACATAAAATTTTTATGATTTGACGTATTTTTTTTAACAATTACAACATGTTAATCAATTAAAATTAGTTTAATGTGAATCTATTATGGTAAAAGTTAAGAACCCAGAAGAAATCGCGAGACTGGTAACTTCTGGCTCATATGATAAGAAGAGAATATTTAGCATCACAGCTCATATTGATCATGGTAAAACTACAGCCACAGATTACCTATTACGAAGGGCAGGATTAATGCGCGAAGAAGACGCTGGGCAACTCCAAATGACAGATTCTGATGACGAGGAGCAAGAGAGAGGTATTACAATCTTTACTTCAGTTGTTTTACTCGCTTTTAACGATCCAAGAAATCCAGATGATGAAGAACCTTATATTTTTCAACTAAATGATACACCAGGTCATATCTCATTTACTGGAGAGGTTTCACGTGCTTTAAGAGGCTCAGATGGTGCTATAATCCTTGTTGATGCTTTAGAAGGGGTTATGACTCAAACTGAAACAAATATTCGCCTTGCTGTAGGTGAGGAACTCTGTAAACCGGTCCTTTTTATTAATAAAGTTGATAGGTTAATTAGTGAACTAAAATTAAGTCCAAAAGATACTTATGCTAAAATCGATGATATAACAAAGCAGGTAAATGAATTAATTAAAAAGGTTCGACCGGCAGATTCAGATTGGGGTGCGGATTTTGCTAGAAATAGTGTCGCAGTAGGTTCAGCAAAACATGGCTGGGGTTTTACTTATGAAATTTTGAAAGAAAAAGGACTTACTCCTATAACTGTTTTCGAAAAATATAACGATGGGGATATTCAATGGTTAAGAGAGAACTTACCTCTTGATGAACCAATGTTAAGAATGGTCGTGGATCATTTACCAGATCCAATATCAGCCGCAAAGTATAGAATTCCTCATCTCTGGGGTGGAGATATGAATTCAGAGCTCGGACAAGCATTAGCAAAAAGCGATCCTAAAGGTCCTTTATATGGTATGATAACAAAGATTTTCTTAGATCCTAAAAGGAATTATCAAGCTACTTTAATCGGCAGAGTATTTTCTGGGACATTTGATCAAACGGATAGCATTTATTTAGTTGGGAGTCGTACAGCAAATAGAGTCAAAAGATTAGGTGTTATGGAGATTACAGATATTCTTGATATTCCAAAAATACCTGCTGGTAATTTATTTGCATTGTATGGATTTATTTGTCCTTCAGGGGAAACATTTATTCATGCAGATGCTGTTCCAAAAGATAAAGATGAGAAATCTAAAATTCCTTCATTTGAAAAGATACATTATGCATGTAAAGCTGTAGTGTCAAGAAGCGTTAAACCGCAAGACCCGCATGATCTTGGTAAATTGGGAGAGGTTGTTGAGAAGTGGTTACAAGCAGATCCCACCGCAGAATTCCGTCTGGATAAGGAAAGTAAAGAATATATCCTCTCGGGCATAGATCCGCTCCAAATCGAGATACTGGTTAAAAGAATTAATAATCAAGTTAAAATTGATATTGGAGAACCAATTATTGTATATAGGGAGAAAATTACTCAAAAAAGCAAGGAATTTCATACTAAATCATCTAATTCTCATAATCGAATTTTATTATATATTGAACCTTTAGATGAGAAAACTGAAGAATTAATTGATGAGGGTAAAATTACCGATTTACAAAATGAAAAAGAACGTGCCCAAATATTAAGGGAAGAAGCAGGATGGGATACGAAGGAAGCTCGACGCATTGTTGATGTTTTTAAAGGAAATTTACTTGTGAATGGAACTTCTGGTTTACAAAGATTCGATAGAATTAAAAATGATCTTGTTAGCGCTTTTCGAAGTTGGCTTAGTGAATGTATTATAGCCAAAGAACCCGCTCTGGGAATTAAAGCTACATTCACAGATATGGTTATCCATGAAGATCCCAGACATACCCAGTATGCTCAAACCGCAGGTATGGCTTATTCAGCTTTAGCTCTTTCGATGTTGAATGCGGAACCTCACCTTTTTGAGCCAATTCAAAGAATAGATGTAAAAACTCCACAAGGAACTGAAGGATCTATTAACTCGATTATTAATAAGCACAGAGGGCGAATAAATAACGTTGTTCCTGAAGGAGAATACGTAAGAGTTCAAGGTCAAATTCCTGCTGCTGAAATTATTGGTATCGCGGATGAAATTAGAAGTTCTACTCAGGGCAGAGCCTTCTTTGGATATGAATTTAAGGGTTTTGAAAAAGTTCCCCCTTCACTAGAAGAAGAAGTTATCTTAGAAATACGGAAACGTAAAGGTATGCCCATAGAGATGCCATCATCTAAATCTTTTGAGCGATTTATTTATAAACGTACTTAAGTCTTACTTTTTATTTGTTTCTTTTACTTTATTAACAATTCTAGTAATTTCTTAAAGAATATAGTCTTTTTGTTAATGCATAAAACGCATCATTTACACCTTGACCCGTTAAAGCACTGGTTTTATAGTAACCTAAAAAGTTATGTTCCTTAACATATCCTTCTATTCTAGAATCACGAAATTCTGAAGATTGCAATTCTTCGTCATTTATCAAATCAATTTTGTTTCCAAATAAGGCAATCTGTATATTCCCACAATGCTTTTTAACTTCAGAGAGCCATTTATCTACACTCTTAAAAGTTTTTTTTTCTTCAGGGGAATGTGAAAAAATAATGATAGCACCACTACTTCCTGAGTAAAATTTTTGACGCATTCTTTCAAATGTCGGCTGTCCTGCGATATCCCAGAAAATAAGTTTAAAACTTACCCCATCAATTATTTCCTCATACTGAGTAAACTGTGCGCCAAGGGTAGCTATATAATCTTCTTCAAATGCTCCCTTAGTATACTTTCGGATTAAAGATGTCTTTCCTACTGCTGCATCTCCAACAATTACAATTTTAAATTTAATTTCAGCCATTATTAATCTTCTTATATTTTTTTTCTTTTATTTTATAGATTTCTTAAAAAATCTTCTAAAGATTGTATCTTTTTTGCTAATGTATGAAATGCTTGATTTACTCTTTGACCTGTTAATGCACTTGTTTTGAAATAACCCACAATTCCATGTTCTTTAATATATTTTTCTACATTAGCATCACATGTTTCTAAGCTTTTATCTGTAGCTAAAACTCCCTCATTTACAAGATCAATTTTATTTCCGAATAGAGCTACTGGAATTCTACCACAATGTTCTCTAACTTCGGAGAGCCATTTATCCACACTCTCAAAAGTTTTTTTTTCATCGGGTGAATGTGAAAAGACAATGATAGCACCATTACTACCCGAATAAAAATTTTGACGCATCCTCTCAAAAGCAGGTTGACCAGCTATGTCCCAGAAAATTATCTTAAATTCAATTCCATCAATTAATTCCGCATATTGAGTGAATTGAGCGCCAAGAGTAGAGATATACTCTTCTTGGAATGTACCTTTAGTATATTTTTCAATAAGGGATGTTTTTCCTACAGCACCATCTCCAATTATAGGGATTTTAAATTTATACTTGATTTTTTCCATTTTATTTTAATAATCACACATTCATTTAATATTATATAACTTTATTCTCATTTATTATAAAAATTGCTTAAGCGAATTATTCATCTTAAAATTTATAGAATTAAAGCATTATTATTAATAATGGAGATACTTAAAATATTAATTAAAATTCTTTTAAATAATTGAATTATGACTGAGAATCATAATAAGGAAGAAACTGAACCCGAAGAAGACGAGATTGAACAAAAAGAAAAAGATTTAGAGGCATATTACTCTGAAATGAAGAGTTTAGAGACCGATTTTTCTGATTTGGATGATATGGATCTTGAAGAATTGAAGGAAATGCAGGAAGCCATCTCTAAAGTTAAAGAAATGAAATCTAAACATATTGAAGAAGTTACTGATTTGAATATTTCTGATGAGTTAAAAGAAATTGAATTTAAAAACGAAGGAACTCAATTAGATGAATACTTAGCCCAAAGAGAGGCAATGATTTCAGACTTTTCAGATTTAGAGGAAATAGAATTTGAAGAACTAAAAGATATGCAAGATGCAATTGAATCTGTGAAGAAAGAACAGTTTGAAGGCTCATCTGAAGAATTTGCCCAAACCCAATCTACACAGGCAATCTCCTCTGAACTGGAAGAAAAAATCAAACAAGAACTTTTAGAACGTAAAGTTGAGAAAGAAAAAGAGATTATAACTCCGGAAAAGTTCTTGGAATATATAAAAGAAAAAAGAGATAAAATTTGGTATCATGTACTTTATTATTTAGTATTTCAAGCTGAAGACCATATAGCAAGTAAAGAATTACTTTATGATATGTTAAAGGAAAATACAAGTAAAAGCCCAATAGACCCTATTCCGGAACATCAATTTTATTTTGGATTAGGTTATATTTTAAGGTTAACACTAAATGAGAAGCAAATAGTTCGTTTCAAGAGTGGAGGAAAATTTCAAATAAATATCGGAGTAGAAATATTAAAAGAATTATTAGAACTATCTGGAGAACCAATAATTACTAAACCAGTTCTAAAAGAGGAGGAAAAGAAAAAAATGTTTACTGATTTTCTTAAAGAAGATTTTAAGGATATTTAATTATGTGTTAATATTATGAAAGAGAAGCCTTCTTTATTGATTATTGGGAATTCAAATGTAGGAAAAAGCTCAATAACAAGACTTTTACTCCCCCAACCAAGTAAATATAAAGGAAAAACTGGTAAAGATCCTGGAAGCACATTATTAATAAAACAAGTTATGCAAGCTCAATTGCCTTATAAAGTTATCGATTTGCCTGGTTTTGGATATATTAGGCATTCCAGTCATAGAAGGCGAGAACACATTAAACAGCAAATTGTAACTCATATTGAAAAGCATCATTTCAACTACTTTCTTGCTTTAGTAGTTATTAACATTCTAAGAATTGAAGATGAAATTACTAAATATTATATTAAAAGCCAAACAACAATTCCATTAAGTTTTGAATTGATAAAATTTATACAAGAATTTAACATTCCACTCCTGATAATTATTAATAAAATAGATAAAATTTCAAATATTGATAAAAAACGAATAATTACCTTTTTTATAGAGAACGCTAAATATTATGGAATTGATGTAATAAATATAGATGATTATTACAACAATCAATATGAAACTAAAATCCCTTATTTAGACTTTTCTGCTCTGAAAAAAACAAATCTGGGTAAATTGAATCATTTTATTAATCTATATTTACCTAAAAAAAATAAATCTTGAAAAGGAATTAATTCTTTTTGGAAGTTCTTATAAAGTATATAATTAAACCCAATAGTAAATTTATCCTTGGAACTCTTTTCATGTATCTTTTATATTCCTCTCCAAATTTTTCAATAAGACCATTATCTAATTTGAAAGTTTCTAAATAAACAAAGCTAATTGCCAAAATTGCCAGGATTACCATTATCCAATGTTGTGATAGAAATGCTAAAGAAACACTAAGTAAAATCCAACATAACCAATATGGATGGCGTATAATAGCATAAATTCCTGTGGTAACGAGTTTTGTAGTATGGATAAAGCTTTTACCTTCCTCAGCTTCTCCTTTTTTCTTAAACTCGTATCTTGGGAGAGCTCCTATAACGCAAAATAATCCGAAAAATCCCCAACCTAACCAATTTAGTAAATTTAAATTATAGTAGTTGTAAAAAAAGAATATTAATACCATCTGTGAAATAATTGAACTACCATATATTGACCAAATTAAATAATCCTGCCATGAAATCCTTTTTTGATTTGAATTTTCTTCATTATTATTGATTTTAGTTCTAATCATAACCACACTAAAATTACATTTATATTTATTATAATCAAACCTGAGTATTTAAATTTAACTATTCAATATTGAATATATTTAAATAATAGAAAAATAATATTATAAATAAGTTTCGATAAAAAAATGAAAAAATATGCCAGAAATACGTAAAAAGTCAAGCCCCCTTAAGACTTTTATCTTGGGAGTTATGGCAAGATTCAATCGAGAGCTTACAGGCTATGAATTAAGTAAAATAGCGAAGGAATGGAGATTCGACCATTATATAGAAAATGCTTCACAGGCTTCATTTTATTATTATTTGAAACAATTAGAGAAAAATGGTTTCATAAGTAGTAAACCTGTAAAAGATTCTAACAGACCAGAAAGAATGTTATACAATTTAACTCGAAAAGGAAGAAATCAAATGATGAGTGAATTCTATGAGATATCTAATTATAAACAAGATTTTTATTTTGATCTTGACACCCTAATGCCATTTTTATTATTTATGGATAAACCTAAAATTCTAAAATCAATTTATGGTCAGATTGAGCACAGAAAGAAATTTTTGCGGTATATTGAAGAAGAAACTATTCCACGTATGAAGACACATCCTTATTTAGACCTGGATCCCTTTATTTTGCTTATAGCTGAACATCATAAGCTACATTATGAATGTGAAATAGAATTTCTAAAAAAATTTTATGAGACGGTTAATAATATCGATTTTTCGAAAAATATCGAAAAAATTTCAAAAAAAAGTCAGGAAATGGAAGATAAACTATAAGAATATTTAGCCAATTATTACAATCCTAAATTAATTTATATAAAAACTAATTGTAATGATTTTAAATTTTTAGGTGTTACATAAATTTTTATAATCTTGTGAAATAAGAAATATACAATATTTCTAAATTTTAAATATTAATTGAAATGAACGACATAATTCAATTTCATATCGATGGATTTAAAGACTCATATATATTTAAAATTCAACCTCCATCTATGACTATAATCAAATCCTACGAAAAGCTAGACATACAAGATGCAAGAGAAAAGGTAATTAATAAGGTAATGGAAATTCGAAAAAAAGTGCTTCTAGATGAAATTTTGACAGAATCTGAAGAATATTTACATGATAATTTAATGAAACTCGGCACTACAGTACAAAAATTAATGAAAAGACAATGTGTAAAGGATTTAAAGGAATTACTTGAAAAATATCATAATTTGTTAATTTTTACGAATGATCCAGTTGTTCCTTGGGAACTACTTTCTATTGATAATAAACCAGCATGTTTAAATTACTCAATCGGAAGAATCATTACTGGAAGGATTATAAGTGCTAAAATTGAGAAAGAAAAAAAAGATATAATTCAGATATTATTTATTGGTGACCCATCAGGTGATTTGGAATCCTCAATTGAAGAAATTAAAAATATAAAATTAGAATTAAAAACCGCAATTGACCATGGCTATATAAAAACATCAACATTAATAGGATCTGAAGCTACTACCGCAAACATAATTGAAATAATGAAAAAAATTAAATTTGATATTATTCATTATTCTGGTCATGCTTTTTTTGATGAAAAAATACCAGAAAAGAGTGGAATAAAATTAGCAGATAAAAATATAACTGCAAAAGAGGTTTCAGAATATACTGATCATTTACCTGAAATTGTCTTTATAAATGCTTGTGAAAGTGCTCAAGCAAATATAGAATTGGAAGGAGGAAAACAGTTATCTGGATTGGCAGAAGCCTTTATCCAATCAGGAACTAAAACATTTATCGGTTCTATATGGCCAATTGACAATAAAGATGCTATAAATTTCGCTTATTCTTTTTACCAAAATCTATTACAGGAGGATAAAACTATAGGAGAATGTATGCTTGAATCTAAAAATGAATTATATAATTCTAAAAGTTCACATGCCTGGGCATCTTTTTTGATGTTTGGAGATCCAAACTCCATACCTTTTTCATTTAGTAATGAATTAAAAAATAATGTTGAAAAATTAATTATACAACCAATTGAGCAACCATTTCAATTAAGAGCTTTAAAAAATGATCCTATTATCAAATCAATTGTTTTAGACTCTGAAATTATTAGCAAAATTATTCCTTTCGGAATTGAAAATTTATTACTTAAAAAAATCCAAGATGACGAATTTAATATTATTTTAGGCTCTGCAGGAATGGGAAAGACTAAGTGTAAGTATTTGCTATCACAGAATGATAGAGATATTAAATTCGTTGAAATAGATAAAAGGTTTCTAAAGGGAATTAATAATACAGAATTTATATTAAGAATGCATGGGGAATTGAAAACATTGGCTGAAAAACATCGTTATATCGTATTAGTTCTTGATGAAGAACAAAATAGATCTGATATGACTGTAGAAAATTTGATAGAAATCATTCATAATTTATTTGAATCTGGCTGTCCAACAAAATTAAAGGAAAATTTAAGAGTTTTAATGTTTTTACGTACAAAATCATATAAAAGCATAATAAAAGAAGAAAAGATACCCCACTATTGGAAAGTGCAGAAGACTTGGCTCGAAGGAATAAGATTAACAGATGAAGCAATAGAAAAATTTTTTGCAATTCATAATTTATCTAAAGATAATTTTACAAAACCTGCTTTTGACACCCTAATAAAGAGAATATCGAGTAGAGGATACATATATCCTATTTTCGCAGATAATTTATTACTTTATTTAGAAAAAAATCGAAAGGAACAATTTACATCAGATGATATAGAGAATGTTCAAATTAGCGATGATATCATCGATACAGTTAAAAATCTTGTGTATAACATAAGAACAGAGGCAGAAAGAAATATTTGGAGCAGTATTGTTAGTCTTAATAAGACATTTGAATTAAATCCGCCATTATGGCTTATAAAAACAACCTTAAAAAGTATTTTAACTGTAGATATATCTAATATTGACGAACTATTACAAGAATTACTAAAAGATAAGTTAATTATAGAAGAAAAAGATGAGATTATCTTAGGTGAAGGAGGTATACTTGGAGATAAAGATAGTTATATTTATTCTCTTTCTCATGATATATATTACGAAGTCACACCCAAAAAGAAATATGATGATGAATTTACTTTAGAATTGATTGATAAAATTGAAGTAGAACTAAATAAAAATTTAGAAAAAGCAAAAGAGATTTCGAACATTAAAAGATTGAGAATTTTTCTTAAGAACGTACTTCAACGATTTTATTTTCTTTCTGCAACCGAATATATTGATAACACAGAATATATAGATAAAGTACTTGAATATTTAAACAGTGTGGATCTAAATATTCAGAGAACCTTAATTCCTGATCTCGAGCGTCTTGTATTTGATTTTTATGCTCGAAATAATATTGAATCAATCGCTAAATTATACCTCTTTATTGGTAATTATCATGAAAAATCCGAAAATCTTCTTACAGCTACAGATTATTATAATATAGGATGTCATCTTCTAGAAGTTCAGAAAATTGATTCATCTGATTATCGTTTTAAAAATGGTAAATTATACAACAAATTAATGGATGATTTGAAAACTAGTATTGATAAATTTGAAAACAAATGTACTGTCGAATTAGCTTCTTGGCAATGGAAGGCTGCTGCTTTGTTTGCAACAAGTCAAGATAACCACGAAATATCAAATAGATACGATAAAGCTATTGAAGTTAGAAAAATCCTTGTTGATGCGTTTATGGGAACTAATAAACCGTGGGCAGCAGCCGAAATACAATGGCTCGCTGAAATATCTGAGTTAAATAATAAACTTGATAATGCAGTTCAATATTATAACGAAGCAATTACATTATTAGAACCATATGAACATCATATCTTTAATGTTAGAGATTATTTATCAAAGATATCTCTTCTACTTGAAATATTGAATCGCTTGGATGAAAAAGAAAAGATAGATGCTAAAATCTATGAGATTAATGAGAAGATTCGATCAATGATTAAATCAGATGGATTAAAGGTTCATATCATTAGTGGTGGTGGTGATTTATTCTCTGCGAATCAAATATACTATAAAATTTTACACGAAATTAATGCATCAGTTACCATTAAACCTGCAGCTCCAGAGGAAAAAGTTGATATATTAATTCCTTTTGGTACTCCTTTAGTTCCTAATGTAGGTGAACTTATTTTTAATTATATGGATAGAGATATTATAAATAAAATGCTAACTTCCTCTGGTTATTGGATTAAAAAACCTACTCGTGAAGGAGATCCATTAGTAATTGCAATTGCGGGGTATACAATGTTTGATACACGACGAGAAGCTGAAAGTTTTATAGAAAAAGAAGATTTTAAGGAGTTAATAAATCTAATTTAATTTTTTTTTTTAAAAAAATTAAGATTTTCTAAATTAAGGGTTGAAATAAAAAAATGAGTGAAAAGTATGAAAAATTAGGATTAAATTCTGAAGATATCAAGGTCTTATTGGATTTAGAAAGAAATATTAATAAAACTTTTGACCAAGTTTATGAAATTAGTATGGATTCGTGTGGTATTGAAGTTAAAGATTGTAATGTAATTGGAATTGGGTTATTTAATTGTGGATTAACAAACTTTCCAGAACAGATTTTAGAATTTAAATCACTTCAAAAGCTTAACTTAGCAGATAATAAATTAGAAACAATACCTGCATCAATTTCGGAATTAAGAAATCTTACAAAATTAGATTTAAGTCTAAATAAATTAAATTCAATTCCTGAATCTATCGGAAAATTAGAATTTCTAAAAAATCTAGCATTGGAGCAAAATCAATTAGAGTCATTACCCGCATCTATTGGAAATTTAAAAAATTTAAAGATTTTTAATTTGAGTGAAAATAAGATAAAAAATCTCCCCAATGATATTGGTAATTTAGTCTCTCTTAAAAAGTTGAATTTAAAAGCAAATCAATTGAATCGCATTCCTGAATCAATAGGTGAACTTAATGAAATTGAATCATTAATATTGGGTAATAATAGTTTATCCGAATTACCTTGGACAATATGGAAATTAAAAAATTTAAACTTTCTTCATTTGGACAATAATATTTGGAAAGATGAATGGGAAGAATTAGCATCTAGAGATCTACCATCAATATTAAAATTCTGCCAACAAAAAGCAACTATAAATATATTTCTTAGTCATGCTGTTGCTGATTTTGATTATTTTCACATAAAAGATATTTCTGAATTTTTACAAAGCCAAGAAGAAATATATAGTGCTTTCTATTGTGAAACAGATTTAACAGGAAACATTGATGATTTCATGAATCAAACAGTTCCAAAATGCCAACTCTTATTGTTTTTTGCATCTAATAAATCTGTGTTCAATTCAATAGATTGTGTGCATGAGCTTGAATTAGCACGCAAACACAGTATTCAAATTATACCAATAAAAGGTAAAGAAGTAAATTGGGGGGATCTAAGAGAGCATAATTTAGATAGGTTGCTTGGTCATGAGTTTAATGAAAATGAAATCAATGAATTTTGTGAAAATTTATATGAATATATAAAGCAATTCAAGCGTGATGTTAATTTATTTGAGCCTGAAGAAGCTAAGTTTGATAAGGAAAAATTGAATATAAAAAATGTAATTAATCATTATCTAGATTCTGAAAAATTTAATGAAATATTAAGAAAAAATTTAGATCAATTTAAAGAAATATTTCAAATGATTAGTAATAACGAAATATCTTTAATAGAATATTTAGAAAAATTTACTCAAACACTCGTGAAAAAATGAAAGATCAAACCTCTTAATATTAAAATATTTTTCTCTTATTTGTCCATCTTAAAATAATTATGGATTTCTAATTACTGGATCTTTACTTTTTTCCCAATTAACGGCAAACAAGAAATCTCTACTTGCCTTGTTCTTATAAATTAATGGAAAATTACCCATTACTTCAAATTTATGAGCAATTTTTTCTAAGTAATCATATTCTGGAAAATATTCCTGGAGAGGTGTGTCACTTTTTAATCTATTATTAATAAGTAAAGCTTTTGCTTGTAGTGTGAAGCCCTTTAATTCAAAAAAGTTAGGATTAGCTTTTTCTACTAACTTAATATAATCTTTAATTAAATTTTCACTTATATTTAACTCTTTAACAGCAGTTAATCGTACTAAGCTTCTGCAAGACAATGATTCTAAAAGGTCTAAACTTGTTAAGATCCTATTCCAACCATTTTTTATCATTGGACGACAAACTTTTGTATATAATTTTTCATTGGGTGCTGGCAAAGTAAGATATAATTGGCTTGGCAATGAATCTAGTTGTACTAATTTTTCAGGTAAAGTACCATTAGTGACAATAAAGGATGTCATACCTCTTTTTCGGAATTCCCCAACAAGATCACTTATCATTGGATAAAGTAATGGTTCACCATCAAGAGATATTGCTGCATGATTTGGAAACATTGCCTCACTATGCGTTTGCATAATATCATCTGGATTAGTTAATTCTCTATTAATTAAAGTTTCAATTTCTTCTCTAGAATCTATGCAACATGAGATTTCTTCGTCTATCCTGAAATTCTTTAATGTATCATCAGTTGGTTTGATAAAATCTTGATTCTTCAATAGGTTTATTGCCCTTTCAATTTTGTTCTTACTAATTTGAAGGATTTTTGAAAGTGAATTTACATTCTGTTCTGTATTATCTTTCAGCATGAAGTGAAGCAAATCGATCATTATCTCATAATTATCAAGATATCTTCTTAATGGTAAGTGATTCTTAATAATATCTTGTTGATGGCGGATCATTTCTTCAATTAATTCTTTGGGATCGTCTGGTTTAACAATGAACTCGCTTCCAAGTCCTCCTTTTTCAATATCTCTCCAACAAAAGACACATTGATGATTACAAAAAGGCAGAGATGGGGTATTCTGAAGACATCTATGACTTTCAACACCAAAAACTCCTTTATAGCAATTTCTATTATATCTCCCTGTCATTAATCTCTGTTCAAGCCAATGACATGGTTTAATCGCAGTATGTTTGTTATTTCCTACGATTCGATATGTTGTTTTAGTGTAAGTTTCAACGAATTCATTTGTAATTTTATTATCAACGATAAATCGATTACTCATCTTACTATACCAGATCTTTTGAACTGTTCTATTAATTTCCTATTATAGATAAATGTATTTTATTAAGATATTAAAAATTGTTCTTAAAAAATATAAGTAATCAAGTAATTAGGAGACTACTTATAATTTATAATTAAATAGGATTAAATAAGTAATACAAATAAGAATTTTTAACTAAAAAAACAGTTAATTCTTTCATAAAGTTATATATTGCCGTATTGATCCTCCAATGTAGAGAATTTTGATACAATTCTTATTATCTTTAAATATTATAAGATCTAAGTTAATTCATATTCAAAATATAAATTTTTGTAAAGAAAATGCTCAATAAAATTAAAAGCGAATTGCTCAATTTTGGATTAAAATTTATAAGTATTGATGATAAAATTGTTAGAATGATTTTAGAGACTGCGCCTTCAAACCTAAATGAGATAGTTATTTTACCAGCAGTAAAAATGGTTATGAAAAAATTAATAAAAAAACTTCAAAATAAAATTGTACACGGAAGAGTTTACAATGGTTTGTTAAATGGAGTAAGAGTAAGTATCATTCGGTCTCATATTGGATGCCCCAATGTCGGTCTTGTAGTAGAAAGTTTAAAACGATGTAAAACTAAAATTATAATAAGAATAGACCTATGTGGAGGTGTTCAGGACGACCCTAATGAAATCGATATTGGCACTATAATCATTCCAAAATCAGCTTATTGTGATGATGGAACTACTCCTCAATATATCCGTACATATCCTGCTTTATCAGATAAATTAGAATCTGTTGAAAATCCTTTATCTGTATTACATAATTTACTAACCGGAAACAAAACCGTATTTATATCTAGACCAAACGAGATTCTAAAAGACTTACTGTTAAAGGAAGGTTTATCAACATTAACTACTAATAAGATCAAGGAAGTAAATCTTTGGACTACGGATGCTTTATTCTGTGAAACATTCGAATTCATAAGAGCCATTAAAGCAGCCAATATTAACGCTATTGATATGGAATCTTCAATATTATTTGTATTGGGGGAATTATTTAACTTAAAAACTGTTTCAATACTTTCAGTGTCTGATTTGCCGGGGCATCCTCAATATGATTTACTTAAATCTAATGAGATACATCCCAATATGGAGAAAGGGATTGAAGATGCCATAAAAGTCGTAATAGAATCATTACCAAGAATAAAATCATTATTGGATTAAACTTAATTTGTTTTTAATTATAGCTTATAATCCTTCCAAAAATTTAGAGAAGTCAGGTTCTTGAAAAATTTCATTATATTTCTTTAATAATTCAATATTTACTAGATGAATTGTTTGGTTGTTCTGCTTTTTAATTGCTTTTACTAAATCTATCTCTTTCATTTTCTTAATATGATATTGAATGGTTCCAGAATAAATATCTAAATTTTCTCCAATTTTAGATATTGCAATACTCTCGTCTTTGACAAGTTCTTCTAAGATTTCAATAATTAAGGGATTACTAAATATAACTTTATATTCATCATAATTTTCTGGTACATCTGTTAAGAAGTAATGTAAAGATTTTCCCAGCTTTTTTGAACGTATTAGTTTAAATCTCTCTAAAGTCATAATATGTTTCAAAAATGGAGTTCTTGTGATGTTCAACTCATTTTCGATCTTTTCATCTCTTGCGTGAATGCCAGGATTTAATTTAATGAAATTAAGTATTGAGACTAATTTTTCATTATTTAAAATTTCTAATTTTGTCCTTCTTTCATTTGTAACAATCCAATTTTTTTCTTCTAAACCTCTTATAGCTAAAAAAATCTCCTCTTTACTATATCCTTTTTTGTATGCTAATTTTGCGATACATTTTGCATATAGTTTTTCAATTATTGGGTATTTTTGTAATTCTGCCTCAGTTTGAACTTCTAAATCAAAATCTGCATCATATCTTTTTAATTTTAAAATGTCTTGTGCAATTTTTAAAACATCTTCTTCAATTTCTGTTAATTCATCAACAAAAATCTGAATTTCTTTTTTTTTCCTTTTTGTTTCTTTTTTTTTTTCCAATGGAGTGAAATCTAAACGCCTAAATTTGCTATCTTGTAATACCTCTTCTTTTACAGTTCCTTTAGTTTCTCTTCTTCGTTCAAGCGACATTTTTTTCAGATATCACATTATTTTTTTAGGCATTTTTCTCTAAAAATTTGATAAAATTAATCTGTTCCTCAGCGTCCATATATTTTAATTGTTCAATAATCTTATCATAGTACCGAGGTTCTACATTAGGAAGTTTCCTTATTCTTTCAATTAATTTACGTGGAAGTTCTTTATATAACTCTGCTAAGGCTCCAATATATTTGCCTTGTTCTTCTTCAGTTAAAAAAGCTAACTCCTTCAAAATATCTTTTTTTTCTTTTTTAGGTATTTTGAGCCCTTTTATTTGTTTTCTAATATCTTTTGAAATTAAAGCAAAAATCTTTGAAAAATACTCTTTAACAATTTTTTTGTCTTTTTCATCTTTAACTGGTAATAATGAATCATGAAGTCTTAGTTCCATTTTCTCTGATTCTTTGTCCCCTACAACTGGTTTAGATTCTCCTAGCCTTTCTTGAATTTCTATCTCCTCTTCTAATTCAGGTATTTCCTCTTTCTCTTCCTCAATTTTGGCGTCCTCAACAACAGTCTTTTCAGGTATTTCTTTAGGTACTTCAGGTTCTTCTTTTATTGGTATAACCTCGATTTTTTGAGGAAATACCTTTTCAGTTGGTTCTTCTTTTTCATATACTGGAAAGTCAACCTTTTTCTCTTCTTTAGTTTCCTCAAATTTAGGAGAATCTGAAGGCCTTGCAGCCACTAAGAAAAACATAAGAATTCCTTTTAATAAAATAAAAATTCCAAGAGCAAAAAAAATAGTTCCGATTATACCTAAAATGAAAGTACTGATTGCATCTCTAAAAGATAATTTTAGTTTCTCTCTTATCTTTCGTTTTCTTCTTGCATCAATAATGAGGATTATTATTGGAATTAGACAAAATCCTGCCAATATAACAGAAATTATTGTAAAAATTAACCATTGATCTAACGTGCTAATTCTTTGAGAAATGAAATTTATACCTAAAACTATAAATTCAGCATCAAAATCATTTATAGAGAATCTAAATAAAACAATAAATGCTATAACAATTCCAGCTTTAGCTGAAAATTCATTTAATGAATTTTTTAAATTCACACCAAAATTATAAACCTTATGGGTCTTCTGTTTAGGATTAAAAATCCTATAGATTATGATAAGAATTCCCTTAATTAAAAGTAGAACTCCTACTCCATAAATAATACATCCCAAAATACCAAAACAGAATGCATCCAGCAATATTTCATCATATTGCTCATTCTCAATTTTTGTTGAAATATAATTAATATCATAAATAGCAATTAACAATCCACAAATTCCAAGTGATAGATGACTTACTAAAATATTAATCCAGTTATTTGAATCAAAAAAGATTAGAAATAAAAAACCAATATATATGCCAGAGAATATAAGTATTGGCAAATATGTAAATTTATCCAGCTTCTTAATAGCTTTATTTAATTTTGATTTGCTTTCATCAGTTATTACATATGTTGAATATATAGGACTAGGTTTTTTTGGATATCTCACAGTCGGTTGTTTGAATTCTATTCCTTCTAAGGAAAACGGAGTGCCACACATCTCACAATAAACTTGAACTTTATTTTCTATAAGTTCAGATAATTCCTTTGGAAAAACATATCCGCATCCGCGACAAATATATAGCTTTTCTTTTACCATTTAATTCTCACATTTATTAATTTTTTTTAATTATTAATTTTTTTTCATTTGTCAAAAAAAGCTGTCTTAACTTTACTACTTAATTTATCAATAAATACAATCAATTAAAAAAAAGTTGGAGTCCAATTTTTAAGATATACTTGGAATATTTTAAATCAATCAACATGTAAGACTTCCTTCCAGTTTATATTTTTAACAGTAGAGTGAAGATAATGGTCATCATCTACAATATTATACTCAAGATTATTAAAAAATTGTTTTGCTCTTTCTCTTGATTTATTCAAAGGAACTACATCATCATTTTTCCCATGGTAAACTACAACTGGAATATCAACTGGATTCAATTTCATATTTACAAATTCATCAAAATCAAAAGTTGGAGCTAATAAAATTAAGCGCTCAACTTTCTCTGGATATTGTAAAGTATATAAAGCTCCCATTAATCCTCCATAGCTTGAGCCAATTATTATCCAATTTTTCTTTTCTTCTAATACTGAAATTAATTGGGCCATCCTTTCAAATAATAATGATTTTAAGCTCTTTTCTGGGTCAAATTTCACAAAATCTGGAGTAAGAATATTTGGAAACCTTTCTTTTAGATATTGAGCCTTAAATCCTTTACCAGAACTTTCAAGTCCATGAATAAAAATAATATTATACTCATCATCAGAAATTGAAATTAATTCTTCACGAAATGATCTCATTTGTTTTTTAAAACCAATATACATTAACAAAAAAAGAATCGAAAAGTATACGGTTATAATGGTTATCGTGATAAAATAGTATTTGTATGTAAAGTTAATTAAATGAAGTCCGACTCCTATTATAAATCCTGTTATTAATCTTGAAGTTGTAGTGCTTTTTCTCAACAATAATCTTTGAGTACCCCAATCTATTAATCCCGGGATTGGAACACATATTATTCCTATTAATGCAATTTCAGGGCTTAAACGAAAATTAAATATTAAATCAATTAAATGGGTAAGAAAAATAGAAGTTATTCCCCCAAGAATTATACCCGAGCATCTTGAACAAAAATATATCTTAGTTCTTCCAAATTGTAAATAAAAAGTATGATCACTCGCAGATAGTGGATGATGAGTTAAAAATAAATGATAAATATGGCGTTCTTGAAAACCTAAGAATTTATCATAAATGAATAATAATAAAGGGACCAAAAAAACCACAGAAATAAATGTTTGAACTAAAAACTTCGCTCCATAATTAATTAGTATTATATTAAGACTGTGTGCTCCCGGATCAGAAATAAGTTGAGATAAAATTATTAATACAAATACAATTATCGATGAAATTGCTAGAATAATAATTGTAAAGAAGAATTTTCTGCGATTTTGATATTTTAATGGTTTATATTTATAATACCCACACATTAACCCATAGAGCGCTATAATAATTATCCAATTTAATTGGATTGAGGAATAAAAAGATAACTGGTACAGAAATTCACCAATAAAACCAGAAACAAATCCATGAATTGGGCCTGCTAATACAGAAAAGAAAGTAAATAGCAATAAGCTTATTCCAAATGTAGCTGTAAATTCATTATTAAGTATATAAAAGCTAGAAATAGAACCAAAAACCTCTGAAATAGAAAAATAACACATAATAATAAAAATTTCAATGAGAACATTAACAAAAATCAATCTCTTAATATTACTGTGCTCTGTAATATCACTTGCTTTCATTATTATTCTTTCTTTCAAAATAAAACCAGAATTTGTATTTCAATTTAATATAAAAATCAACTTAATTAAAAATAATGTCTAATTCTTCAAGTAATTTTTCCTTTGTTAATTCAAACCCTTTTCGAAGTACCTTTAAAATTATGTTCTTACCAGTTAGGACCTTTAAAATGGAAGGATCTTGTTCAACAATTGAGATACCCGCGTCATTAAAATCTAATTGTTGTTTTAAGGCTTCATATGCTTTATCCCTTGTTTTAAAGGCTGCTCTGGATAATTCATTATAATCTTTTACATTTTCTTTTACATTCAAAAATAATACACTTTCTTCTACTTGTGTGATAAAGCTTTTTTTAGTAACTTCTTTAAGTTTTGGATAGTTAGAGTGAGTATGTCGACATTGTTTATCTGTTTGGTCATTTTTTAAGTAGACTGGAAAATTTCTTTCAATAATTCTATCGAATTGTTCTTTTGAACCATCTCCGTTTGTTATTAATTCTTTAGCGGAATTTAAAGTTATTTTTATTTGTTCTAGAGTTCCAATCTGTGCATCTTTATCACTCCAATATTGATAAAAAGATTTTACGATTGGTTTAACTATAGCGTTTAAAACACCTGTATCCAACTCCGAATCAATTAAATCTTTACCGTAGTTAAGAGAAGTTTCCATTTGTTTTTTCATCTTTTCCTCTAAAATTTTATAGTTTCTCTCTAAAATATCCATCGTTATAACTCCCATCTATTTCATAGGTTACATTTTCAAATTGAAAATAATTAAAGATTATAAGAATTAAAAACTATTATACAATTAATACTTTTAATGTTCACGATCATAAGTATCGTCTAATGCGTCTATGAAGTCTTTTTTAGTTTCTTCAAAACCTCTTCTTAATGACTTTATGATAATTTTTTTACCAACTGGAATGCTTAGGATTGTAGGATCTTCTTCAATTATACTTATTCCTTCATTTGTATAATCCAGTTGCATCATTAAATTTTTTTGGGCGTTTTCTTTATTATTAAAAGCCAACCTGCATAGATCACCATAATCATTAACGTTTTCTTTTACGGCTAAAAATTTAATAGCTTCTTTTACATAATTAATAAACGTTTTCTTCGCTATTCCTACTAATCTTTCATAATTCTTATGATTTTTTTTGCATTGATGCGTAGTTTGATCTGCTTTGAGATATTCCGGAAAATTCTCTTCTATGATTTTTTTGAAATATTCTTTTGAGCTTTGGTTAAGTATTAATTCCTTTGCAGCCTCTAAAGTAACTTTTATCTGTTTCAACGTGCCAGATCTCGCATCATTTTGAGTCCAATAGTCATAAAAAGTTTTTACTACCGGTTTAACAATAAAATTAAGTAAACCGGCATCTAATTCAGTATCAATTAATTTTCTTCCTAATTCAAATGATTTCTCCATTTGTTCTATCATACGTGCTTCAAGAATGTGATAATTGCGTTCCAGATAATGCAATGTTGAATCTCTCGAAATTAAAATTTTGTTAAAAAGAACCTTTATATAATAAATATAATAGTTGAATAAAGGAAGAAATTAATTTAATAATTTATAATAATAATAATAGTTTTAAAGATTTGTTAAGTTTTTTTTTATTAATTAACTATTACGAACTTTGGAGCATTTGATTGAAATTCATGAGGTTATAATATTCAATGCGTTATATTTTTAAAGTTTTAGTCTTAGGGAATCCTGAATTTACTCCTTTTTATATCTCTAATGCTTTTATTGAAGATGGTGAAGATAAAGAATCATATTTTGTATGGTATAAGGAAATTAATGTTTTTGAAGATGTTTGTGATTTAGAAATTGATGTTATATCTAAT
Source organism: Promethearchaeota archaeon (assembly GCA_016840545.1). Lineage (GTDB taxonomy): Archaea > Asgardarchaeota > Lokiarchaeia > Sigyniarchaeales > SOKP01 > SOKP01. The sequence continues at coordinate 6,330 of JAEOSD010000013.1, read as the reverse complement.
ATGATAAATACAAATTTTGATGAGCTTCTTCCTGAAATTGATGGAATCATCTACTTTTTAAATCCCTCAAGTGAAGAGGAACTGGAATTTTTTGATCTCATTCTTCCCGTTATCAATTCAATTAAACGAGATATTCCTACAATTATTATGTACTATGATCCTGATGGGATAATTCCTATTTCTGTAAATGAATTATTAGAAAATCTCTGGGTAAAGCACCCTCAGTTAGAAGCTTTTGTTAATATTCCCTCACGCTTTTTCCATGAACCACTTCAATGTTTATGTTTAGCGATGATTATGGGGGATACACCATTAAATATTGAAAATGCTTGGATGCGCTTTCCAATTTTCATCTTATTAGCGAATTTATACTTTAAACGTCAACAATACTATTATACTGCTCAAGCAATTCGAAAGGCAGCAATGATTGCAGATATTTTTAATAAAGCAGAATTTTATGTTATAAGTGAACAGGCAGCTTTACTCTATTCTAAAATAAATTTATATCTAGAAGCTTCAAAAATCTTACAAAAAATAGATAAAAAAAAATCTGAAAATTTTAAGAAATTATATGCTGAATCTATAATATTAGAAGGAAATAAACTATTTAATAAAAAAAAATATGATTTGGCTGCAAGACAATATTTAGCAGCAGCTCAATGGGCAGCTATAGAATTAAAAGATAGACATTTGAGAAATGAATCCTTCAGATTAGCAATTAATTCTTGGATTTCCGCTTGTAAAGTTGAAAATGCTTTCAAAATTTTTACTGCTTTACCTCATGAGGGTGTTCTTATCATTCTTAAAGAAGTTGTTGATAAAATTATAGCTGCGGCTGATTTCTTAATTAAAAGTAAAAAGTATATACTGGCAAAAGATCAATTATATAAAGCAATAACCTTCTATCAAAGGGAAGGCCTTTTTGATGATTTAGAAAAGTTTACTTATAAACAGGTTGAGGTGTTAACTAACCTTTTAGAGGTGCAAATTAAAAATAACGATAATTATTCTGCAAAATATACCTATGATGAAATTGAGAACCTCTGGGAATCATATGAAGTAAAAAGGGCTAACTTAGATAAACTATTGGAAGATTTAATCAAATTATTCTTTAATGAATTGAATTTCGCTATGGCAACCGATTTAATGAATAAGATAATTTCCCTGTCAACAAAAAAAAAATTAACAAAAATTAGAGATAAAATTGAGGAAGAGGCTAAAGAATTAAGGAAAAAGGAGATAGAAGAGAATATACAAAAAGGTGTTGAGGTATTAAGTGAATTTATACAAGAAGAATTACAATTAATTGCAAATATTAATGAACAGATAATTAAAGAGGCAAATATATTAATTGAAAATAACGAGTTTATAAGAGCAGCTGATCGAATAAAAAATCAAGCAAATTTTCTAAAAAGTATTGGAAAAGAAGAAATTCAAGATGAAATATTATCAAAATCCTTAGATGTCTTAATAATAGGTAAAAATTTCATTCAATTCTTTCCAATTTATACAGAATTATCTGAAACGATGAAAAAGAAGTATTTAATTAATAAATTCCAACTTTATCTTAAAGTATTAAAGGAAATAATATTAGAGAAAGATTATGAGGAAATTGAAGGAGTATTTGAAAATTCAAGTAAGATTTATAGAGATCAAATGCTTTATGAACAAGCTCAAGAGATAAGTGAAGAGTATATTCAGGCAATAAAACAACAAGCAATTAAAATTGTAGATGGTAAAAGTAATTTACAAGGAGTTGAAAAAGCTTTAGGTTTAATAAAGAAAGCTTCAGATATTTCTTATGCTTATTTAGAAAACAGTAAAATTGATTTCAATGAATTGTATAGAAAAATTACTGAAATTTATATTAACCTTGAAGATTATTCATCTGCTCATGCAATTATTGATAGGATCGATAATAGCATGCTTAAAGCTGAATTACATAAAAAAGTAACAAAATTAGAAGCAGAAAAAAGCGAATTTGAAACAGAAAAAGCCAAAGAGCTCTTCAAAGAAGGAGAACTAATAGAAAGACATTCGCTTATTAAAAATAAAGCCAGAGAAGCATTTCAAGACCGAGAAAGAGAGCTAAGACAGCGAAAAGGTCTAAAGAGAGCCTATTTTGAACATATTTTATATTCTTTAGATATTCAAGATTATAAAAAAGCAATTAAACAGTATGAAGAAATTATCAAACATTTAATTAAAATCAAGCAATATAACTTAGCAGGGGTTTCATTAGCTGTACTTGCTCTTATTTTAATCAAAGAAAATAGAGTTGACGAAATTAAAACGTTATTAAAAAATACTAAAAAGGACCTTTCTAGTTTAGGTAAACTATTTTCGGAGACTTTTGCGATAACATTGATTGAGTATATTTTGGACATTGAAAAACTCAAAGATGAAGCAAAACTTAAGAATTCAATAACATTTATGGAAAATTTACCTTTATTTGAACAAGAAATTGATCTTCTATATGCTTATTTAGGCAAGGAATTTAAAAAAGAGGAACCATTGAAAGATATTTCAAAAGAATTAGAAGTACAAGAATTAAAAGAAAAAATGATTTATTTGGCTAATAACGTTCAAAAAGAAAAGCAAGATATTGCAAAAAGAAAGTTAATGAGAAATCAATATTGGAGGCATGCTTTAGAGGATTTATCAAACAAAAAATACCAAATAGCTTCTACAGATTATATTGATACTATTCCTCCATTAATGGTAAAAGATTTTTACAAACAAGCTACTGTAAGCTTAATAATAGGATCCTTGCTAATGATTAAAGCAAAAGATATTATTTCATCTAAGTCAATTTTTTATGATAATTTAAGTAAATTAGAAAAATACAAATCAAAAATTGAAGAGTTACCAGAGATTAAACTGATGCGAGAATTCTTTTTCGTAATGGAAAATGATATTAAGACTTTAGTAAGAATAGGTCTAGAAAATCTTATAGATAAGTTAGTTTTATTTCAACCTGAAATTGATTATCTACAAAGTTTAATTCCGGAAGAAACTCTTAAAGAAGAAGTAAAAGAAGCTATAACAAGAAAAGATTTAGGCAAAAAAAATATATTTTTAGTTGAAATTGAGCAAAATTTCGCTAATTTGCATCAAAAAATGGGAGATGTTAGAAGAGAAAAAGAAGATATCTTAAGAAAACGTACTGCTATGAGAAAGAGATATTATAAAGATATCATTACTACCTTACAGGAAGAAAATTTCAAATTAGCTGGGGAAAAATATTATCATCTAGGAATATCAATCTCTAAAAGGAAAGACTTTAGCATAAGTTCATTAGTCATCCTTCTACATGGATTAGCTTTTATAAAAGTCAAAGAACCTATAAAAGGTATCAGAATTAAGATAAACCAATTTTTAGATTCTCTTGGATTGAATAAAAGATTAGTAGAAGATACATTTTATATACGATGCATTTATTTTATTCTAGATGTCATAGAAAATAAATTAGATAAATTTTTACCCCAAATTAATGAAATGCTAGAAATTCTACCGTTATTTGAAGAAGAAGATAAGCTAAAAAAGATAGAACTCTAATTTATTATGAGACATTAGCATACTTCATTAAATCTTTCACTCTCATTCGTAATGTAACCTCTGTTACACGCGCTAATTTACTTATCTCTTTTTGAGTTCTATTTTCGTTACATATTTTAGAACCTATATATATTGCTGCTGCTGCTATTCCTTTTGGATCCTTTCCAGCAGAATTAAAGCCATGTGTTTTTGCATTTTCAATGATCTTTACAGCCGTATTTCTACATTGCATAGATAACTTTAATTCATCATTAAATTTGTCTACGTATCTATCAGGAGTAAAATGTTGGACTTTTAAATTTAAATTTGGTAAAACCTCCATTATAATTAACCTATAGCTTTTAATAACCTTTTTCTTTGGAATTTGGGCAACTTTCGTAATCTCTTCTACAGTTCTTGGAATTCCATGGACTCTTAAAGCACAAAATATCGAAGCTGATAGAAGTGTATCTATACTCCTTCCCATTGTCAATTTCTTTTTTACAGTTTGAGTATAGATCCTGAGAGCATCTTCTGCCACTGTGTCAGGAATTCCTAATCTTTTTTGTAATCTTTGTAGATTTGGAAGAGCTATCCATAAATTTCTTTCATAACTTGTGGTGAGAGATCTATGAATTTTTGCTAACCTGTTGAATTTTGATTTATATTTTGGGCTAAGTAATGTCCCTCTCGCATCACGATTTCCTCGAATGATTGTTCTTGGCCCAATAGGACTATAAACGCGCTCATTACTTTTTCTTTTCTGAATTTCCTCTTGAGTAAACGCTCTCCGAGGAGAATCGTCAAGGATTCTACTGTATACATATCCGCAATTTAAACAGACATTGAATCCATCTTCCTCACTGATTTTAGGGGAATCACAACAGTGTTCCTCATCTTCTTCAAAAAAGTTGTCTTCTTCAAATTTTGATGGCATATATAATGATTCTACTAATGCTGTTATTGGAATTTTTTATTCTTTGTATGGTATTTAAAATAAATCCTATATTTAAATGTTAATTAATTTAAATCGGTAGTGAAGATTTAAATCTTAAATTATTTAACTATTATCATAAACGATAAATAGATAATAATAAAAAGTTGTCAAGATTAATAATATGTAAAATTAAGAGCAAGCAAGACAATGTCGACAGATATTTCAAATATTATTAATATATTTTCAAAATTTCTGGACCATAAAGAGGTTAAAATAAGTAAAATAGAAACTATTGATGATATAAAACAATTACCAATTCAATCTTACAAATTTATTGATAAGGATGTTTCTGAATTTTTAAATGAAGTTTTAGATGTTTCAAATATAGAAGAAATATCAAAAATCGATAAAGATGATCTATTTGAGGCTGTAAGGAAGAAACATATTGGAGATCAACTAGAAATAAACAAAAAAATTGAAACCCTTAAACAGACTTATCCTGATTTGGAGAAAAACTTAAAAAAAGCCATTACCATCAGTTCAATAGTAATTAATGTAAAAGATCAAGAAGAAGTTTTTGAAAAAAAAGCCCAAAAAGTAATTATAATAGGTTTAGATGATGCAGGAAAAACAGCAATATTATCTAAATATGGTGGGAAATTAGGAATAACTGAATTAGCTAATCTGAAACCAACTAAAGGAGTACACCGCCATGCTATAAAAACCGATGAATCTGAACTCGATATTTTTGTATGGGATATGGGAGGCCAAAAAATTTACCGAAACAAATACATCAAGAATCCAGAACATTACTTTCTTCAAATAGATTTACTAATTTATGTGATTGATATCCAAGATTCAGAAAGATTTGCAGAATCATTCGAATATTTTGAACAAATATTGCAAATATTAGAAACTTTGGAGGAAAATCCTTTTATTGTTATTTATATACATAAAGTCGACCCAGATATAAAAAATGAACCAGAAATCTTACTAAGCATAGAATTATTGAAAGATAATATTAATATGTTATTGAATCAATATGGTTTTGATTATGAAGCTTACTTAACTTCCATTTATTCCTTAATTTCAAATGAACCTCAATTCTCAAAATATATTAAAGAAGTAATGAAAACCGCAGATTCATTGACTAATCCAACTTTAAGGAAGGTGGAGGGTTTGGGTAAAACTTTGGAAGAAACTATGAATGCTGTAATCAGGCTTTCAGAGAGTATCTCAAAGCAATTAAATGATCTTGATAGCCGATTAAGGGCAATTGAGAGCGGAGCGTTTCAAGTGGCACAAAGTGGAATCCCAATTAGTATTGCTAATCCTAAACAAGCAGACGGTCAAGTCAATCCTGCTGATTCTAGACTAAAAGTACTTGATGAGTTAAAACAACTATTTGATAAAAAACGCAAACTTAATCTTTAAAGCTCGGTAATTCAATGTTATAATGAAACTGCTTTTAGCTTTTTATATAAATCTTTTAACATTTTATAACTTGAAATAAAAAGAATTAAACTGAAAATTCCAATACAGAGGAAAATATACCATATTTTCTCAAATAACCAAGAATTAATTCGATAATATTGGATCTCATAATTAATTAACTTTTCAAAAAATTGTATCAGTTCGAGAAAAAGGGGTGAAAGTAGAAATACAGATAAAAAAAACCCGATTATACCGATAAAAAATCCAGCAATAACATCACTAGGATAATGAACGCCTAGTTGAATTCTTGAAAATGCCACAATTATAGCTAATATTAGAAATAATACGGTAAAAATTAAGGAATTCAATAAATACCCAAATAATAAGCCTTGTGATGTAATATTATATGCGTGCCAAGAAGG
>JAEOSD010000109.1 GCA_016840545.1 Promethearchaeota archaeon | reverse complement strand
TACTTTCAACAATAGTTTCGCCACTTTTTAGCCTTTTAAGACCTTCTATTGCCAATATATTTCCAACAGGTACTTTTTCAACCTGTTCTCTTCTTTGACCCATAAAAATAGCTGTGCGTTGAATTACTTCATAATTATTTTCTCTTAATAAAAATATTTCTTCTCTTTTTGAGCAAACTCCTGAGAAAATTCTTCCTGTAGCTATTAGATTTTGTTTCTCAACTTGTACTTTACTCATACAAATCACTAATGGACCAAGAGGATCACATTTTCTCATTGCGTTTCCTATTTCTGAATTGATATCTCCGTCCCAGATTTTTTCGATTCTATATTTCTGAGCTTCTTTAGGATTGGGAAGGTGGTCTACGACCATTTCTAAAATAGCTTTATGGATTGGAAAATATATAACCAAATCTGCATATGTTTCTTTTGAATAAGTATCTTTTTTATATCTAGCTCTTATATCACTGAATTTAAGATCACTCTTTTCTAAAATTTTTAATGTAAAACCCCATTTATGAAGTGCGGATCCAAAAGCAACATTTCCATTAGCGGGGGATACTTGCCATTCTTTTTTGAATGGTTTATCGGCATATCTTTTAATAAGTTTATTAAAATCATTAATAATTCTAGTATATTTTTTTCGTATCTCCTCATCAGTCAATTTTAATTCTCGTATAAGGCGATCCACTTTATTTATATATAAGATGGGTTTAACTCGTTCTTGTAGCGCTTGTTTAATGACTGTTTCAGATTGAGTGATAATTTCTTCAACCGCGTCAACTACAACCACAACTCCATCAACTAGCCTTAAAGCTCGTGTAACTTTACCACTAAAATCTAAATGTCCTGGGGTGTCAACTAAATTAATAAGAAAAGGTTTATGGTCTTCCAATGTCTTTTCATAATACAAAGAAATATTGGCAGATTTCATGGTAATTCCACGTTGTTGTTCTTCTTCTAAATAATCAAGTGCTCTAGCTTCACCAGCTAAATCCGGTGATAAAAAACCAGCTTCACTTAATAATGAGTCAGAAAGGGTGGTTTTACCATGGTCTATATGCCCAACCAGTCCAAAATTTCTTATATTCTCTGTTTGTTCCATCATTCTTAGTATATCTGTAATTTCCTTACGGCGTGGCATTGCTATTACCTATTCAGATTCTTAATATGATATATAAATAATTCTTTCGATTAAAATTTTAGGATTATTGGAATTTAAAAAGGAGCGGGAAATGATGATTCTCATAACTCAAGATCATCTTCATAAAATCGAATTTATTTTTTCAATTTTCAGTTGGGTCAGAGTTTTCAACGAAATCATTTCCCGCAATATATGTTGAAATTACTTATAATTTTACTTCTCCATCTATTCTTACTATTCTGCTATCTCTATATAATCTACCATCACAAAATAGCTCAATCGCTTTTGGGAAAATTTTGTGTTCCCATTCTAATATTCTTGGACCTAAGGTTCCTTCTGTATCAGTATCATAAACAGGAACACACTTTTGAATTATTATAGGGCCATGATCAGTTTCTACATCTACAAAATGAACTGTAGCCCCGGAAACTTTTACTCCATATTCTAAAGCATCTTTATGGGCATGCATTCCTCTGAAAGAAGGCAACAATGCAGGATGTATATTCATTACATTTCCCTTAAAAGAGTTAATGAACTTTTGACTTATTAGCCTCATATAACCAACTAATACAATTAAATCACATTCATATTGTTTTAATATGGTTATCATTTTTTCGTCAAATTCTTCTCTTGGTAAATGGAGATACTTATCAGATTCTATTAAAAAATAGGGTATATTATGCTTTTTAGCACGTTCCATGCAAAAGGCTCCAGATTTATTGCAGATTAAAACTTCTACTTTTGCTTTATTCTTTAAAATTCCGTTTTCACATGCTTTTAATATAGCTTCAAAATTACTACCCGATCCGGAGGCTAATGCCCCTATTTTTTTTACTTTTGACATAGTTCCTTTAAAGTTTCTTTTTTAAAAAAATTTTACTCAAATAGAGTATATTTAATGCCTTTAATATTGAAAGTATACTATTTAAACATAGGAGTTCTCTTATTCTATATAATAAAAAGATTTTTATGTGATTAACTTATATATATCTTAGAAAATAGAAGTCATTTATTCTTATATTTGATCTTTTAAAATTTCTCTCTTATTATCCATGAGAAATAGATTCTGATTATTTAAAAAATATTATTTAAAAATATATTATATTCATGTGTACACAATTTAGAAGATAAAAATAATTGAGATATATCAAAACCTTATTAGATAATATAAATACAATTTAAGAAATTCTTATATAATAATTCATGAACTAATTTAAAAAACTGAAGTCTTATGAGTTCTGAACAAGAATTAGAAAGAATAAAAAACGATATTATACAAAATCTACCTCCTGATATACAAGTACAGAAAATTGAATTTGAAGGCCCTGAAATAGCTGTATATTCTGAAAATTCTAATCTTGATGTGGTTGAAAGTTCTGACATTTTGAAAGATTTAGCTAAAACTATGAGAAAAAGGGTAGTATTTAGATGGAATGTCGAAAAACGTAAGGAACCTTCGGAAACTGAAGAATATATTAGAAACTTAGTAGGTGAAGAAGCGGAAATTTCAGATATTGAATTTGATCATACACGCGGAGAGGTAATTATTGAGTCTGGCAAACCTGGTCTTGTAATAGGAAAAAAAGGAGTTAATTTGAAGGAAATAAGGGCAAACACTTTTTGGCAACCTAAAACAATTAGAACACCTCCATTAACATCTAAAACAATTGGCCTTATTAGAGGAATGTTAACGAGAGAACGCCAAAGCCAAAAAGATATCCTGTTAAAGATTGGAAAAAGAATTCATCGTCCAATTCTTTTTAAAGATTTGGATATTAGATTGACTGCTTTAGGTGGATTTCGGGAAGTAGGAAGATCCTGTATTTTGATGCAAACAAGGGATAGTAATATATTACTTGATGTGGGTTTAAATGTAGGAAATAATAATGATAAATTTCCTTTTTTTGATGTCCCTGAATTTTCAATACGAGATCTTGATGCTATCATTATCTCTCATGCGCATCTAGATCATTGCGGTATGGTTCCTTTTCTTTACAAGTATGGTTATAGGGGGCCCGTATATTGTACTTTGCCAACTCGTAATTTATCTACTATGTTACAATTAGATTTTGTTCAAATTTGTGAAAAAGAAGGTATACCACCTCCTTATTCGAGAAGAGATGTTAAAACAACGGTTCTGCATACAGTTCCTCTTTCATGGGGAAAAGTTACTGATATAGCACCAGATATAAAACTTACACTACATAATTCTGGTCATATACTAGGTTCTTCAATAATTCATCTACATTTCGGAAAGGGTGGATATAATTTTATATACACTGGAGATTTCAAGTATCAGAAGACTAGGCTGCTCGAAAAGGCCGCCGTGAAATTTCCGAGAGTCGAAGCCCTGCTTCTGGAGGCAACCTACGGCGGTCCTCAAGATCGTATCCCAAGTCGTCAAGATTCCGAGAGAGAGTTACGCCAGATTTTAAACTCGACACTCAAACGCGGAGGAAAGGTATTAATTCCAGTCTTAGCGGTAGGTCGAGCTCAAGAGCTCATCATCATCCTCGAAGAGTTCATTTCGAAGGGCTTGATTGATAGAGTCCCAGTTTTCTTGGATGGATTAATTGCTGAGGCAACAGCAGTTCATACTGCGCATCCAGACTTTCTCAGTTCTGACTTACGGGAAAAGATTCTGCATCAGGGCAAGAACCCTTTTCTGAGCGAATTCTTCACTACAATAAGCACCCCTGATGAGCGATTGGACGTGATCACAGGCGGTCCGTGCATCATCCTTGCCACCAGCGGGATGTTAATTGGTGGGCCATCAGTGCAATATCTTAGGTCCTTGGCAGAGGATAAGAACAACTCGTTAATTTTTGTTTCATACCAAGTGAACGGTACTCTTGGCTCCCGCATCCAAAAAGGATTCCGGGAATTTCAATATGTCGATGCGAAAGGTAGAACACAACTTGTAAAGTTAAATATAAATGTCTTTATACTTGAAGGATTTAGTGGACATTCATCAAGAAGCCAGATTTCCCAGTTTCTACGCAGAATCCAGCCACGACCTAAAGTTGTAATTACTAATCATGGAGAAGAGAGTAAATGTGTGAGTTTATCTACAATGATCCATAAAAAGTTAAGGAAAGCTACTAAATCTCCAAAAAATCGAGAAACCATTTTACTTAAATAGAAAAAATTCAATAGTTCACTCCTCTTATTTCTTTCGATTTACTTTTTTTAAAATAGATATACGATTTATTAGATGAAAGTCTAAAAACGAATTCATATCTTTAAAATATCAATTGTTAAGAATTAATTTTTTTAAAAACCAATTATTTATTAATTTAAAATCTTCTTTAAGTGGTACTTTTGGTTTTTAGAAATTATAAAATAAGAGATCATTTAACAACATTAGTTAGACGTATTGTACAGATTATTTCTTTTTTATTGATAAACTATATCATTCTTGAATTAATCTTCTCAATTAACCTAGTAGGTATAGAAGGCTTTTTAAAAGTACTTCCTGTTTTAAACTCACCAAGAAATCTTTTATCGGAAGGGACGGGTATCGTTGAAATGATTTTTTATAGTATGGCAACTGGGGTTATTCCATTCTTTTTGATAGGAGTACTTTTACTAATATTATTATTTACTAATCGATTCTTTTGTGGATGGATATGTCCTATTGGCTCAATTCAAGATTTATGTACCGCAATTCCTATAAAGAAAAAATCAATGAAGGCTAAAACCCATAAAACTTTATTGAACGTTAAATATGTCATTATTATCATATTAATAATTCTTATTGTACCCCTTGGAGTTTCTAAGGTTACTAATTATGCATTTTGGGTTGATTTTTATGCTCAATTAGGATTGTTTGCTCAAAAACCAGTAGGATTCTTTTCCCTCTCTGAATATATTTTTGTATTCTTCCCAACAATGGCTATGAAAATTTATCAATCTGGGGGATTAGAACCTCTCTTTTCCGATTTTGTTGGTTTTATTATATTTATAATTTATTTAATTATTATAATTCTTTCAGCACGTTATCCCCGGTTCTATTGTAGATATATTTGTCCATTTGCAGCAATATCTTCTGCTGTTACTGATTATTCATTCTTAAAATTATCTAGAAATCCTGTAAAGTGTGTAGGAAGATCTGATTGTGGTGAATGTGAACGTGTGTGTCCAAAACAAATTCGGATATTAGACGAGCCTTTTGAATTTTTTACGGGTAGAGGTGAATGTAATCTCTGTTTGAAATGTAAAGAAGAATGCCCCTATGATGCTATAAATTTAAAATTTGGAACCTAATAGTTTCAATTTTAATATTTTCTAATTTTAAAGTTATCTTACTCTTAATCTTTAAATAAAGGTTTATAATTTAGTAAAAATTTCTTTATATGAACATTATAGCTGGTTGATATGCATGGATATCAAAAAGATAGAGGAACTAAGACTAAGAATGAGAAAGGATACAGAAGTAGGTATACATGGCATTTTAGATTCGCAAGCTGTAAGATATTATCATGAAAAAGAAAATGAGTATAAAAACGATATTCGCCCCCCATTCTTTAGGGATGTGGATAGAATTGTCCATAGCAAGGCATATGCTCGCTACATTGACAAAACGCAAGTCTTCTTTGAAATTAATAACGCAAATATTACACATCGTTCATTACATGTTATTTTAGTTTCGAGAGTAGCACGTCAAATTGGCCGAGTATTAAGACTAAATACAGATTTAATAGAAGCTTGTGCTCTCGCCCATGATATCGGACATACATGTTATGGTCATGTAGGTGAACAAATCTTAGAAGGAATAAGTAAAAATTATAAAATTGGAACATTCAATCATAATGCTCAAGGAATTAGATGGGTTTTTTATCTTGAAAAGCGATTTCCTAAACAACCGGCAAGAGGCCTTAATTTAACTTTGCAGGTTCTTGATGGGATTTTATGTCATGATGGTGAAATAAATGAAAGAGAATTGCATCCACAAAAAATTAATGGAAAAATTTGGGAAGATTTCTTTAGAGAATATAAAGACAGTTATACTGAAAACAAAATTAAACGGGTGCCAATGTCTTATGAAGGAATTGCTGTAAGATTTGCTGATTCTATTTCATATATAGGTAGAGATATTGAAGATGCTATCCTATTAAAGCTAATAAAAAGGAAAGATATTCCAGAAACGTGTAAAAAAATTCTAGGAGATACAAATCGAAAAATTATGAAGTCTTTAATGATGGATCTTCTTAAATACAGTTTGGATAATAACACAATTGGATATAGCGAAGAAGTATTTGAAGTATTGAAGGAGTTAAAACAATTTAATTATGAAAAAATTTATAATAGACGAAATTATTTTGAAATTAATAATAATTCAAAAAAGCCATATATTCAAGTATTGCGAGATAAATTTGAATTAATTTGGGCTCAATCTTTAAAGCATTTAGAAGAAAAAGATTTTAAGGCGCCTATTTTTAAAGACCACATCGAATACATAGACGATAACAACTATTCTACTTATTATTATCCATTAAAAAACCAAAATAAATTGACACTTATTGTTCGAGATTATATTGCAGGAATGTCTGATAAGTATTTTGCACAAATTTATGATTTATTTAAAAAATCCTCCTAAAGGATCTAAAAACTAAGTTAAAACAATGTATTTTTTAAAATTTATTTAGAGTATTGTGATAATACATTAATATAAATTGAAGTAGGATTACACAGGAGGATAATAACAAATTTTTTTATACGGGGTTTTTTGTTGTTTCAGTCACGGGGTTTAAAAATTAGTTTTTTTAAAACTTTTTATAAGTATCCTCCATTAATGTTGTGTAATCCAATAAAATATAAAACCATGTTATAATAAAAATCTATCCTTATTTAAAATAAATCATAAATGTAAAATTACATTTATTAACACGATATTTCAATCTTAATAGTGAAGTAAGGTTTTTTAGAAATCTTAAACTATTAATAATAAACTTATCTCCTTGATATAGCCCGGTAGTGTAGTGGTCAAGCATTTGGGACTCTGAATCCCGAGATTTAGGGTGATATCATACTCTGAAAGGGACACCACGGTTCGAATCCGTGCCGGGCTATTTATTTTAGACTTCTTCTAACTCATTCGTTTAATTATATGATATCCAAATTGTGATTTAACAGGTTTTGAAAGCTCTCCTATTTTTAGCTTAATACTCGCATTCCAAAATTCAGGAACCATATCCCCTTTTGAGAATTCTCCTAAATTTCCTCCTCTTTTTTTACTAGGACAAATAGAATAGGTTCTTGCTAATTTTTCGAAATTTTCACCTGCTTGTAAATCTTCATAGATTTCTTGAGCTTTACTAAATTTTTCAACCAAGATATGGCTTGCTTTGATTTTTCCCCCATGAATGGGTGCACCACTACTACTTCCTTTTGTTCCAGAATCCTTTTTTTGGTATCCTTTCCCATATTTATTTCTACCCATCAATTTTACCTCTTAATAAAATTATTCAATACCTTTTTCAAATCTTCTTAATTCAGCTCTTTTGTGCATTATTCTCATGTATAATTCCGTGGTATCTTTTGGAGGTATGTATTCTGTTTCTTTCTTAATAAGTGTTAAAGCTCGCTCAGGGCATGTTGAGATACAATTCCCACAACCAATACATAAGTCTTGATTAACCTTAGCTATCTTGTCAAGTATTTGAATCGCATCCATTTGACACCGATCAACACACGTTTCACAACCAATGCATATATCAGAGTCAACTTCAGCATAATAATTTGAACAAATTAGTTCCCATGGTTTTTCTAATTTTTTAAGATTAGTAATTAAATCACAACAACATCCACAACAACAACAGATAAAACTGGGATTTAATGCATTACCAGGTTGAATTAACAATCCCTCTTCTTGTACCTTTTCAAAAATTTTAAGCGCTTCCTCCTTAGAAATAACACGTCCCCAGTCTAGATCAAGAGCATGATCTACAGAATCATTTAAAACAAAACATAATTCACGCATGTCAGATTGTTTACAGGGTTTTCCGATGAGATCCTTACCTTTTCTACAAACACACTCCATTACCAAAATCCTTTCAGCGTTTTCAATAATTTTTCTTAGCTGATCATAAGTAGCAATATTATGAGTGGGGGTAAGGCTTTTTTTTACTGGAATTGTACGTAATTGATTTATCTTCGTGCTTGTAATTTCATCACGAAAGGCCTCATCCATATATTGTTCAAAATCTTCATAATATTCTTTTGTAAGCCGCTTTAATTGGTATTCAAACATACCAACAGCCAAAAATGCATTTTGATATAATTTTACTATATTATCTCCTTTTATTTTTCTTTTAATACGTATTCCTCCCTTTTTATATATCGTATCCAAAATTTTTTCAAGCTCTTCAATTGAACTTATTTTTCTCTTTACTCTACGGTAAATTTTTTCTATAGGTTCTTGAACAAATCTTAATTTTAATGCAATCTCAGCTTCCTCTGGAGTAAATACATGTTTTAATAACCGTAACTCAACACCAGATTCGGTTGCTGGATAACCAATTGGTAATTGATCAAGGTGCTGCTGTAATTTACGGTAAATATCTAAATCATTTTCAATCAATTTACATATCCTATAAATATCTATTATAAATTTTAATTAAGGATATAAAAATAGAATTTACTTTAAATTTAATCCTTATGAACAATACATAAAAGAAGATATTGTGAAAAACTTCTCTGAATTAATTAGTTTATTATTAAATAACGAAAGTTCCTTATTTCCTTAATACCATTAATTTCAACAACAAATTTTTGAAAAGTTTGAATTTCTCCTTCGAATATAAGAAAATTTATACTATTTTCGCCTTGAAAATGTTGATTTTTACTTACAATTTGAGCATTATATTCTGATTCAATCTTATTTAATTTTCTTTGAACGTTCGAATCAAGTGGAGCGACGATAATTAAATTTCCTATTATACTTTTACTTGATGGTGTAATTTCGCTAGCAGTTTCAATACTCGAAACGTCTATTGTCGACATTAATCGTAATAACGCGTCTCTGATTAGTTTAGATTTGTTTTCATATCGATTCTTTGATACTAATTTATTTATAAATTTTCGAAGTTGTTCATTTATGCTAATCGATATAATTGGTATAGTAAACACCTAAGGTTATTATTAATTATAATAAGAAGCATTAAAATATATAAATATTCATAAATAAAAATGTACGAAGTTATGGTTTAAGTATAAATTCCCTATAATTTTATAGCTCTTGCAATAACATTCTTGAATTTTTCCACATCTTCTACTAGCTTATCAGCATCGGAATCACTGATTTTATCATCTTTCTCATATTTATTGAGTTGAGTTAACCAAAATTCAAGACGTCCTAAAACAGCCTCATTATCGCCAATTATTTTTCTGAGCCGAACAAATGTATCATGTAACTTGTTTCTAATGTTCTGAGCCTTCCATCTAAGCATACAAAAGTCCGAGACTTCTGCTAGGTTTTGTGTTATTGCCATAACATCTATGGTCTTTTCTCTTTCTTCAGATTTAATCTTTCTGATAATATTTATCTCCTCAAATAATAATTCTATTATTCTTGCTAAAAATCCTGTCAATTGACTAGCATTTCCGCACCAAACTCGAACTTCAAGAGATTGACTTCCTTCTGAGACATAAATTCTTGTAATAATTCTCCCACCAGTTATTTTGGCCTCTGAACAATGCCAAGATTCTGCCTCATAGTTTCCTTTTGCGTCTGTTCCTTCATGGGAGGTTACTGTACTTACTTCAAAATGTTTCAATGTCCTCACTGCAGCTCTATATGCTAAACGGGGATCTAAATCAGCAATAAGAAAAGCTCGAGCATCATTGGGGAGATCCTGAATCGCAATTTGGATATCTTCAATAGTAGATAAACAAGAAACAACCAAAGGGCATTTAATTTGAACTTCTTTCTTTCGAATATGAACTGTATGAGCTTCTCCTGCTGCATCTTTATAGATAACAGTACCACCAATATTAGAAACACCACAAT
>JAEOSD010000215.1 GCA_016840545.1 Promethearchaeota archaeon | reverse complement strand
TTTTTACATATCGGACATATAATATTAACATTTACCAAAATTACTTCACTAAATATAATTTTTTATTTACTTAAGGTAATTTATATATTAGTTTCTAAATTAAAAGTTAAATAGTCCGACTAAAAAGTGATTTCTATTTCTAATATGAACGTATTTTTTGAGCCAAAATCTATTGCCCTTATTGGTGCTTCAGAATCATTTAAATTTGGATATTGGACAACCGAATATCTCTTACAATCTGATTTTAAAACTTATCCTGTGAATCCTAATAAAGATACTATATTTGGGCATAAGACTTATAAAAATGTTGAGGAAATTCCGGAGGATATTGATTTAGCAATTATTATTGTTAATAATGATAGGGTCCTTGAATCAGTAAAAAATTGTGTGGAAAAAGGAGTTAAGGGTATTATTATCGAATCTGCTGGATTTGCTGAAACAGGAATTAAAAAGTATATTGAAATCCAAAATGAGATTGAAAGAATTGCCAAAACTACTGGAATCAGGATTATAGGTCCAAACTGCGTAGGTGTAACGAATTTCTATAACAAGTTCACTAGTGCTGAAGTAGACTTTAGTGAGACATTAGAGGGAAAAATTTCGATAATTGCTCAATCTGGAGTATTAGGGAATATATTTATTGATTGGGGGTCTAATCAAAAAATTAGTTTTTCTAAATCAATAACTTTAGGGAATAAAGTTGATGTTGATGAGGTTGATATGCTAGAATACCTTGAAAAGGATCCAAATACAAATGTGATCACAATTTACTTAGAGGGGGTTAAAAGAGGTCAAGAATTATTAAAAATTTTCAAAAAGATGAGCAAACCAGTATTAATCTTAAAAAATGGACGTAGTGATATAGGATCAAGAGCAATAAAAAGCCATACAGGCTCTATTGCTGGTAATGATAAAATATATGATGCAATTTTCAAAAAATTTCCAAATGTATTTCGAGTAAATGATTTTTTTGAAATGTTTAATATCGCACAAGTGTTTGCTAATCAACCTTTACCTAAGGGAAAAAATATTGCAATAATAACTACATCTGGAAGTTTAGGTATACTTGCATGCGATCTAATGGAAGAAATAGGATTAAAACTCGCAATATTAGAAAAAGATACGGTTAAAGCTTTAGAATCAATTTCGCCCACATGGACATCAATAAATAACCCTGTCGATTTAGGACCCTCACTATTCTCCACATTTCGTCCTGCTTTAAATGCTTTATTTGAAGATACAAATGTTGATGCCTTCTTATATATTTTTGCAGTCCCTAAAAAACCACTTCAAACCTTTTCTATACCAATTATGCCCCATATGAAAGATATGAAAAGTTTATCAAATAAATACAAGAAACCAATTATCACTTGCGTATTTGGGTCAAGATGGGTTGTGGATTATTTCTTAAAATATACTGATAAATATAACATTCCTATTATGACTCAAATAAATCATGCCATTAAAGCATTAAAAATGATGTATGATTTTAAGAAATCAAATTGTTAAATTTGTTATTTTTAATTTATAACCTATTTAGAATGATACTAAAAACTGGACCCCAAATTTTTTTTATTCGACTATAAACACTCAATTATTAAGAATAAAATAAATTTTCAATAAAGGTGGTAAATAGATGGTTGATTGGAATAAAGTTGCTGAAACTGCAATGTATTATTGGGAAGAATTTATGAATTGGTTTTTAAATATTCCTCTTTATGGCCAAGTATTAGTCGTTATTGGAATTGCTGCTATAGTAGTCCTTACTGTCATTACAGTTTTCTACATATTAAAAGGAGTTGCATATCTAGTTTATTATATTCTAAAAGGTACCTATCTTCTCCTAAAAAGTATTGGACTCCTATTCTACAAACTATTTGAGGCATTATATTATGCCATTTCAGGTAAACCCAGACCAATTAAACAAGAACAGGAAGAACAACAAGTCTCTCCCCAAGTACAAAAAGAACCAGAAGTAGAACATATACGACCAGTAATAAAAGAACTGTATGAACTTGAATCTAATGCTGCTTACTGTACTGAATGTGGTGCTGAATTTACTGAAAGAATGCATCAGCAATTAGCTGATAGAAGAGTAGCCTATTGTGCTCATTGCGGTAAAGGATTCAAAGCCAATACAGTTGAAGTAGAACAATATTAAACTCTTTTTATTTCTCTTTTTTTTATTTTCAATAAAATATTATTTCCCAATTAGGTAGATAAGCCCATCTGCTATGGAACCTCGCCAACAAACAAAATCATGCCCTCCTAGAAATTCCACGTAGTGAAAGGGAATAGATTGAGTTGCATTCATAGTGATATTAAAATTTTTATAAACCCATGGCAATAATTCTTTAATAATATAATCCACAAATTTTGGATTAGGTGGTAATTCCTTGGCTCTTCGAGCAAGACTTACGGCCAAAAAATTTTCTACTATTCTTTTTTGCTAGCATGATTTCTAAATATAAGAATTGAATGTAATTATAAAAAATAGTCGTTAGCTCTAGTCTTATATTTATGCAATCTTTTTAAAGCCTTGAGTTTTTCATTCTGCTTTAAGCGGGATAAATCTATTCCTTCTTCTAAAATCTCAGCACATTGTTCCATTCTTTTTAAATTCACAGGATAGGGAATTCCATCTTTCCCTCCAACAGCAAAAGAATACTTGGCAGGGTCCTTCCAGCTTGGAGGCTGACCCCATATAAATTCTGATATAAGAGCTAAAGCTCTTATCATTCCAGGACCGATCCCTTGAATTTTTAATAATTCTGTATAATCATTTGTAG
>JAEOSD010000108.1 GCA_016840545.1 Promethearchaeota archaeon | reverse complement strand
AAATATTAAATAATAATAGATATAATTTTTATTAAAAGAAAATAATAAAATAACAGATTTTAAAAAACTGTTATTTCAAATTATTCTAAAAAATCTAATAATATTCACCAGAAAGATTTACTCGTTGAGAAGAATGATGGATTATGATTTTACTTTTAAAATAATGATGTTAGGGGATGCCTCAGTCGGGAAAACGTCACTAACTATTAGATATATTTCCGGATTCTTCTTAGAGGATCTTAAATTGACAATAGGTGTTGATTTCTATTCAAAAACAACCTATTTTCAGGAAAAGAAGGTAAAATTACAAATATGGGACTTTGGTGGAGAAGAAAGATTTAGATTCTTACTTCATCAATATTGCAAAGGAGCAAATGCTGCATTCTTCTTATATGATATAACAAATCGTTTATCGCTAGACCATTTACCTGATTGGACCCAGATAATTCGAGAGCATTCAGGGGACATTCCAATAATGTTAATTGGTTCAAAGTTAGATTTAGAAGAGTATAGAGCGGTCCCTAGAGAAGAAGGTATTTTAGCAGCCAAAAAATATAATCTTTCATCATTTGTGGAATTATCTTCAAAAACAGGAAAAAATGTCGAAGAGGCTTTTAATGTTATAACAGAAACTCTTTTTGAGCGATATCCAGAAAGCCAGAAAATAGAAGATTTTTAATTTTTATACATTTAATAATCAAGTAATTAAATACAATCTATTTAATTGAAAAAATTTTAAATAACTTCATTCCAAACTTGCATTTTGGTTGGTCCTCGATTATTCCATGCATAGTAGGGGATCGCTATAAATTTTTCCTTATCAGAAATATGTCCTTTGATAATGGTGATTCCATCTAATAAGTTTGGTTCATAACTAATTTCAAAATCTTGATCTTTTGGAATTTTCATGTTTAAAATATCAAAATTCTTATTGTCCTTTTGTTCTAAACAATATATTAGAGGTCCATATGATAATACACCTTTTCCTCTATTACTTTTTATTCTTGGATCACTTTCTAATAATCGTGGTACCATTTCAAAATTTAATTCAATTAAATCTTTGTCAATCCAATTACGAATAATTTCCACATATTTTCCTGGAGTAAGAGGGCCATAATACTTTTTTCCATTAACCGTAAGCGTATTGTTAATGCACCATTGAGGTACCCTAAGAAATATCGAAAAATTTCGATTTTTATCTAATCCCAGTTTTATTTTCACCATGCCATTCCATGGAAAATTGCTTTTTAATTCTATTTTTATTGTATTATTATGAAGTGTGACTTGAGATTCATTTCCAATATATTGATGAATCCAAATTCCTTTTTCGGACATGCTATAGATGTAATTTCCTAAGGATGCTATAATTCTAGCAACATTAGGAGGACAACAAGCACATAGAAACCATTCTTTTCTCTCTTCTTGCCCATATGAAACTAGAGGATTGCTATAAAAATATTTTCTACCATCAATTGAATACCCTACGAGCATAGCATTATATAAAAGGCGCTCAATTAAATCTGCATATTTGCAGTGCCCGGTAATTTGTAGTAAACGCCAACTCCATATTAGAAACCCTATAGCGGCACACGTTTCAGAATAAGACTTTTCATTCCTTAACTTAAAATCTTTCTCGAACCCTTCTATCCCCTTAATTGAACCAATACCTCCACTTATATACATTTTTCCTTTTACAATCTTTAACCAGATTCGCTTCAAAACATTCAGGAGTAATTGATCACCAGTTTCAGAATACAAATCTGCCACTCCACAAAAAAGATACATAGCTCTTACAGCATGTCCCTCAGGATCAATAATTTCTCTAACTGGAATATTCAATTGAAAACATTTTCCTTTTAAAATTGAGAAAATAAATTTAATCTTTTCATTTAACGTTAGATCAGAATAAAAATCAGCAACCTCATCTTTTTCTCCATGCATACTGTAATCTAAATTAGGATTTCCCTTTTTAAAAATCTCATTAAATCTTTTTGCTGCTTTTAATATGTGATTAAAATTAAGGTATTTGCGAATGACATAAGCCGTTAATCCAGAAATGTGGCCACGGTTATTAATTAATTCTCTTGAAAGGAGTAGATAATCCCTCTTTTTTGTAATTCTAAATAGTTCAATTAAGGCCATTTCAATCTCTTCGTGACCAGTTACTTCCTTATCTTTCTTATTTCGAAAAACTTTTGCAATAAAATTAGCAAATTTCTCAGCCACTTTTAATAATTCTTTAGAACCATTTGCCTTATATTGAGCTATAGCTGCTTGAATAAGATGACCAGCGCAATATAATTCATGCATAAAAGGAAAATTTGTGAATCTTTTCTCTATAAATCTCGGTGAGTAAAAAGTATTCACATATCCATCTTTTAACTGAGCTTTAACAATTAAATCAACTATTTCATTTACTTTTTTCTCTAAATTATTATCTTTATGCATGTGGAAGACGTAGAATGCAGCTTCAAGCCATTTATATAAGTCAGAGTCAAAATAGAATTCACCTAGATGTGTGCCATGTTTAACTCCAGCAGCTACTCTAAAGTTGTCAATATGATGATCTTCTTCAAGTTGTTCTAATTGACGCGGGATTGAAACCTCTCTATTAATTTTTTGCCTAGTTGCCCAAAAATCATCAGTAATTTTTATTTTAAAAAAAGGAACATAAGAGAGTTTATTATAAGGACGCTTGTTATCATCCATAAAATATAAAATACTATATCAAAATTTAATTATCTGTTTTTTTACCCAATCTTTCTCTTAACCTTAGCAATTTCTCATCATGTAATACCATTACTTTTCTTTTCATTTCCTTATATTCTTTAGTTCTAGAATCCAGAGGATAATACCACAAAGAAATAAGTCCTAATATTATAAATAATGCCGGAATAACACCTAATAACATTTTTATACCAAATATCGCACTATGTGGTTGATTTTCCCCTGCTCCTAGATTTTGATTGAAATTTGTGAGAAAAAGTACTAAACCCGAAATCCCAGCAGATACGGACAGAGCTGGTTTATTTATTAATGCATCAGTCCCGAAATAAGCTCCTTCTCTTCGTACACCTGTCTTTAACTCATCTTGATCAATAATATCACCTAGTAGTGTAAAAACAAGCAATGTTCCGGAAAATCCTAAACCTACTACAGCAAATGATATACTTACCAATATTAAATCATCATTACTTAAAGTAATAACTATAAGCCCAATAATTGTTAAAATTGAAGAATAAAACAAGGTTCTTTTATTTCCCATTCTCTTATTCAATATTAAAATAATTGGAAATCCTAATATTGAAAAAACTAAAAATGATACCAATGGTATAGAAGCTAATATATTGTCCTCACTAATTTTTAAAACATCGGTTAGATAAAATGGAAGATTTGCGTTAATTGAAAATATTAGATATGAAACCATAAAATTGAAAATAGAATACGTAATGAAACTTCGATTAGCTAATACATTTTTTATAGATTGAAATATACCTAAACGTTCCTCCTTTTCAGGTAATAATTCTGGTCTCT
Organism: Promethearchaeota archaeon; assembly: GCA_016840545.1. Taxonomy (GTDB): domain Archaea; phylum Asgardarchaeota; class Lokiarchaeia; order Sigyniarchaeales; family SOKP01; genus SOKP01. The sequence continues at coordinate 6,827 of JAEOSD010000108.1, read as the reverse complement.
CCTTAATTCCAAAAGCTGTAAACGCTAAAAATATTGCCCCTAATATAGCCAATATAATGACAATAAGCTGAAACATATCTTTATTCTGTGAATTTGGAACTGCATTATTAATCAGTAAAAGAGGAAGGAGATATGCAATTCCAAACCCAAATCCATTACCTATTCCTGCAAAAAGATTTATCTTTGCCCTTTCTTGGGGATTAATAGATAACTCTGCTAAAAGAGAAGTGAAATTAATTGAAACAATCGTAAAAAAAGAATCATATGTGATTAAACTAATTAATAACCATGTAAATTTTGTCCATTGGGAACTCTCAATAGGAGCGAAATACATAATTATGAAATTTATCGATAATAGTGGACTACATATCATTAAGTAGGGAATTCTACGACCATATTTTGTACGAGTTCTGTCAGAAATATGACCAAAGAGAGGATCATTAATAGCATTCCATATCATGTAAATAAGGAACGCAAGAGACCACCTAAGAGGATCTATCCCTAATATTTTAATATAATAGATTTGAGTCCATGCTAAAAACAAATTCGTAGTTATATTCAACCCTAAAGACCCAAAGCTCCCGAAAAATTTTGTCTTAAGGGGAACTTTGTCATATTCTGATTCGTTCATTATTATTTCTTAGATCATACGAAAATTGTATTTTAGTTAATAATTCTGTAATATAAGTCATTAAATTATTTACATAATATCAGAATAATTGTTGTCTAAATATTTATAAATAAACACGTTGAAGAAAGAGATTGTCTAATTAGAACTAATATTTAGTAGGTTAAATAAAAAAAAATACCCAATTTATTATTCCGCCTATTAATAAGGCCATTCCAATTTCAAGACCAGCTATTTGTAAAGCGTATTTCCAATTAGTTTCTTTTGCAATTAAAACTATTGTAGCAAAACACGGAATATAAAGCATCGATACTAAACTGAAAATAATCATCTGTAATGGAGTAAGTAATCCTAATAGAGTTGTACCCATAGAATTTGCTAATAGAGCTAAAAGTACTAGGGTTAATTCCTTCCTTAGGATACCGTATATTAAAAAAATACCAGTAATAGCTGGTAGACCTAGCCAGTAAACAGTAATCGGTGATAAAATAAAATTGATAGGATCTAATAATCGAAATATAAAAAAAATCTCTAATAAAAATCCTGTAATTATTATAATGGGCAATGCTTTAAAGATGAATTCTTTTGTTCTTATCCATGTTTGTTTTAAAATTACCGAATAATTAGGAATTCGATATTGATGCACTTCCATAATTAATTCAGTACATTGACCGGGTAAAATCTTGTTTAATATTTTCCCAGTAATTATTATTACAATGAAATTAATCGCAAATAATATTAAAACCCAAGTTATACCAACATACCGTCCCACTAAACCTAATACTACAGCCATTACTGCTGAACATGGAATTAAAGAAGTTAAAGCAATGGAAATTTTCTTTTCTCGTTCTGTTTCCATAATTCTACATCCAGTACATGCAGGAACATTACATCCAAATCCTAATATCATAGGAATGATAGTTTTTCCATGAACACCTAAAGAATGCATGAATCTATCCATGAGATATGCTGCTCGTGGTAGATAACCCGAATCTTGCAAAAATTCAATAATTAAAAAGAAAGGAATGACATATACCAAAACACCACTCAATCCTCCAAAAAACCCTCCTAAACCACCTTCCCAAAATATTTTAACCCACAAATCATCCTCACCGTAGATACTATAAATAATGTTGCTTAAAACCTCAAAGAAATCTTCAATTAGTCCACCAAAGAAACCTCCAATAAGGAATGTAAAAAAGTAAATCCCAGCGAGGATTAAAATCAATATGATATAACCCCAAAAAGAATGTGTGGTTAAATGATCTAGTTTCTCAGCCCAAACGAGTTTTTTTTCACCACGAGCTTTAACAATAACAACTTTCTCAATAATTTTATGAATATTTGTATAAATTTCAGAAGAAATAATTGTACTGATATCCTCTCCATGTAATTCTTCTAATTCATTTCGATAATTTTCTGCTAAATTAATTATATAAATGGTTTTTTGGTTAGCTTTAAATATTTTTTCAATTTCTTCATCGTTTTCTAAAATCTTAATAGCTAAAAATCGTGAGGGATAATTAAATGTTGAAAAATATTCTAAATGAATATCGATATTTTTAATTAACTCATATATTCTAGTTTCGACTTCTTTACCATATTTTAATATTGAAGATAAATCTGGAAAATGAAATCTTTCTTTGATAGATAAATCATTATTAACCTTTTTATCATTATTAGATAGTTGTTCATGAATTTTTTTACCATCCTGAATATAATGTGAAGTAGGTTGGTGATAGACTACTAATTCTATGGCTTTTTCAAGTAATTGGTATACACCTGTACCATGAACAGCTACTACAGGAATAACGGGTAATTTAAAGATTTCTTCTAACCTTTCAAAATTTAATTTTAGATTTCTTTTTCTTAAGATATCCATCTGATTAATAGCTAATATCATTGGGACTTTAAGTTCTAATAGCTGAAATGTAAAGAATAAATTACGCTCAAGATTAGTAGCATCAATTACATTAATAATAACATCTACTTCTTCTGAGACTAAATACTCTCTGCTAATAATTTCTTCTAATGAATAAGTTGATAGAGAATAAATTCCTGGTAAATCCACAATATTAAATCGGTAGCCTAAGGAATTTAAATGCCCCTCCATTTTCTCTACGGTTTTTCCAGGCCAATTTCCAATAGTTTGAGAAAGTCCAGTAAGTTGATTAAAGATTACTGATTTACCAACATTTGCATTACCAGCTAAACCAATATTAATAAACTCTTTAACTTTCTTTTTTTTTTTATCCTGTTTATTCTTAGATTTATGAATCTGCATATTTCTTTCTAAAAAGATAGAATTTTAGGGTTAAATTATCAAATCGTTTTAAAATAATTATTTAGAATTATCACTCAGTACGACTATTCTAGCTGCTAAACCTCTTCCAATAACTAATGAAGTTCCTTTTACAATTACTTCAATAGGACCTCGAAAAGGAGCAGCTTTTTTTTTAATTATTTGAACTCCTGGTATAATTCCTAAATTAGCGAGTCTTCTTTTAGCATGATAACCCGCATTTACTCTTAATACTTTAAGTTTTTCTCCGATTAGACAGTCAATCAAGCATTTTATTAATGATTCCACTTCTTTTTTCCTCTTGAAATGAGCTTTCGAATTTTCATTCCATAATATTTTATTGTGGAAAATAACTTTTTTTTATCTCTGTTAAAATATATCTTTAATTATATTTAAATTTATTAGTTATGACTAAAATGTAATAGTTTTTCTTTTACTATTTTAATACTTTTCTTAGAATTAATAATGACTTGAATCATTATTTATAAAAGCTATTATTAGATTCAATATTGATATAATTACAATAAAAATTTATTCAAATATTATGAAATAGAGTTAAAATTTCATTGTAATTTAATATATTATTTTATTCTGAATATATATTCATAACACTTAAATAAGTAGTTTGATATTAATATAATAGCAGATTGTAATGAATAAATATTCACAAAAAATTTTTTATGAGGTAATAAAAATATGCCAGGTGGAGATAGAACTGGACCTAGAGGATTAGGTTCAATGACAGGTAGAGGTTTAGGATATTGTGCGGGTTACGATTCACCAGGATATACAAAAGGTTTTGGAATGGGGTTTGGTCAAGGTTGGGGGCGAGCTAGGGGAGTAGGTAGAGGATTAGGTAGGGGAGTAGGATATGGTAGAGGCAGGGGGTGGAGTTATAGAAGCCCAATTTATACCCCTGTATATACTTCATATCCTTCAGGGAATATACCAAAAATCACGCCAGAGAATCAATTAACGATGCTTCAACAAGAGAAGGAATATCTAGAAACAGATTTGAATGGAATTAAAAGCGCTATAGACGATATCTCTAAAAGAATCGAAGAATTGGAAAGAAAGGAGTAATTTTTTATTTTTTTTTTAATTATTGAAAGGTTAAGTAACAAAATGTCAGAAATTCATGAAAGTTATGAAAATTATTTAAAAGCAATATATGTAATTTCAAGAAATAATAAAGGTGGATGGACATCCAATTCTGAAATCTCAAATTTTTTAAACATCAAGCCATCTTCAGTGACTAACATGTTATATAATTTAAAAGAAAAGGGATTAATAACATGGAAGCCTAGAAAATCTCTAAGGTTAACTAAAAAAGGAAAAGAAATTGGTCTGAACATTATTAAAAACTATAATTGCTTATTTAAGTTTTTTGTAGATGTTCTAAAGTTGAAAAATAAATTAATTGCGCATAAATTATCTTGTGAAATTGAACATCATCTAAATCCTGAAGTGACTAAAGCATTAGAAAATCTAGTTCTTGAATAATATTGATATTAACCATTTAAAACCTTTTTAATGTTATATTGAAATGGTTATATTAATAGTACAAATTCCAGCAATGGTTAATAGAATTTGCCTAATATTATGAATAAATTCTACCTTACAATGTAAATTTGGAGCTAAATCAGTTAAAATCTATAAATCCTTGATCCTAATTGACAGTAGATACATTGATTGGATCAATTCCTAATGATTTTCCTAATCTCCTGCTAGGTACAGCTCCATAAATATATTTCATATTTTTTTTCAAAATCTTTATCAAGAATTTAGAATCTTGTATTTTTCGACGGCATGTGTCATAGTTTTTATTGCTAGTTCAGCACAATGTTTATGATCGTCTGGTAAACCTCCCAAAGCATTTTCGACATCGATTGGTTTTAGTTTTTCAGCAAATTCTAGTGTTTTTCCCTTTATTAAAATGGTAGTTTGACTTCCTGCTGCTACTGTAGCACCACAACCATCTGTAATGAAATTTGCTTTTTCAATTATACCTTCTTTGATCTTCAGGAAAAATTGCATTGTGTCACCACAGGGTCCTTCATACACATGCCATACACTTACTTCTTCGTCTTTTGGTTTACCCCAATTTTTTGGATTTTGAAATAATTTAACAATATATTTGTTGTATCTTTTACTTTCCTCTTCTATGATTTCCTTCTGAATTTCCTCTACCCATTTATCTAAATTGTCTATTGGCATTATTTTATTACTATTTAAAGGTATTTTTATACAACCCTAGATTATTTTTAATTTAATAATTTTTGGAACATAATAATTGAAAACCAAAATATTTAGTCTTTATCTAAATTACCGGGAGGGTATGAGTTTATATATTAAAAAAAAAAACAATTACGATTTATGAATAATTATTCTTAAAACTTAAATTTAATTATTAATATATATTACATAGTCTATAAATAATGAATACTCATTCAAAATCAATATAGAAGAGAGCTGTTAAAATGTCTAAAAGTTATAAAGAAATAATAAAAGACGATGTTTTTAAAACGGAAGATGAATATTTTGTTGACACTAAATTATTTAAGTTGTGTTGGGGTTGCGAAATGAAGCATAAATCAGGCCACATGGTTTGGGATACTACAAAAATGCGAAGAATTTTTTTTTGTGAAGATTGCTTCGCGAAATTGAAGCATTAAGTTTAATGATTAAATAAATATCATTCATGTGGTAATACCAAATGAACGCCTTCGTACACCTTCGTAAATTTATTATTAAATTAGAAACAATTTAAAAAGAGTATAGAAATTAATGATTTTTTTTAAACTTAAAGTATTCTCTGCTCAACCTATCTAAAGTCTCTTGAGAAGCTCCTTTTCGCATTAAAAATTTTATTAATTTTAATTTTTCTCTAAGTAGATTTTGTTTTGTTTCATTTGGATGTTTTGAATTTAAAACGAGGAATTCTAATTTTTGTTGTGAAGTAAGCTTATTCTTTAAAAAAGCTTTAAATTCCCTAACAATTTCAATATTCCAATTATCATATAAGATCTTTTCATCTTTTTCATTAAATCTAATTGTCTTTGTGGGGATCTATAAACACCTCCACCTCTATTTGATAAGTATGTCTTGAAATTGGTATGAAAAAAATAGTAACTACTTAATTTAAAAAAAAAGATGTTATTAATTTAGTGATTTTTCAGTCATACTTCTTTTAATATGATTTGTTGTACAACATTTGAACAATTACTAAAATTATGTAATAATCAGCAAATATCCCATAAAAGGTTATTAGAAGTTATGAGCTACTAAAGCTCATAATTATGTTCACAAATGTGGCGGATGTGGGGGTTAACGGGTGGATCAACTTTTCCAAAAAAATGTTGTACATAATGAAAAAATATCTTCTAAAGTAAATTTCAATAGCTTAATAATAATTCTTTGATTTACCCAAATAGAAGAAACTAACTTTAATTAGGGATATTATGGAAAAAGAAAATGATGATAAACTACCGAATAATCCAATTGAAGCTCAAGGAAATCTAATTAAAGCTTTTTACAAGAAGTTTGGGAAAGAATCATTACCACTTATCAAAGAAGCTTGTAAAAAGCAAGGTCGTGCATTAGGTCTAAAGATTAAAAATAAATTACCTTATAATAATTTAACTACCGTTTCTAAGGCTTTTTCAAAGAGTTTTGACCAAAAACACGTAAAAATAATTTCATTATCAGATAATAAGTTTCATATTCAAGGCACCAAATGTCCTTTTGGTTTAGAAAATACATCAAGAGAATTATGTGAAGCGGTAATGGAAATTGACCATGAATATTTCCGTACAGCTGTAAGTGATAAAATCAAATTAAAGATTACCAATACTGTGGCTGAGGGAGATTCTTGTTGTGATACGATATATGAAATAG
>JAEOSD010000107.1 GCA_016840545.1 Promethearchaeota archaeon | reverse complement strand
TCAAATTCAGTTGTAGATATCGCACCAGTAGAACCTGCGATGTGTACATTCACTATTCCGGTATTTATATGGCTTTCTTTAATTATAGTTGTAACTTGAGATGTAATATCTATTACATCACAAAATGGTTCCGTATTTATTTCAAAACTTTTTAATTGGACTGTCATTTTTCCCTTTTTGAAGATAAGAATTTAATTTTGATGTAAATAATGTACAATAGAAAAATAATTTTAAGAAATCTTTTAATAATAGTAATTAAAGAATTGTCAGATTCTTAATGTTAAGGATAAATGGTAAGTTTATTTAATATTCTTAATTAGATTATTTTAAAGCTACAAATATATCTGTTTTATTTTGAATCAATATGAGTGAAAGATTAAAAGAATTTTATAAAAAAATCCATAACCCAAAAAATAATATACCTATTTACGCAACAATACTGGTTCGTTCAGCAAGAAAATTAATTGATATTAAAATTCGAAAAGAACCAGAAAATATATTGAGAGTGATTGCTCATGATGAGAAAAAAACTGGATGGTTTATTCATTCATTCCATATTCCAATTAAGAATTTAGGTCTTTCTCCAGATTCAAAAGATAAAGAAATATTAGCACATTTAAGTGATCCTAATAAAATACCTAATAAAGCTACAAAAGATTTTGTAGAAGATATTTTAAGGAAGTATATTAATATTTTACCTGAGAAAAAAAGAAATTACTTTAAAACAGAAAGATTTAAGAAAAAGAAAGAGTTTCAAACGGGTGTAAAACTAAAAGGTTTTTGATTATTTAATTTTACTCCCAGGAGTTATTATTTTTCCCCTTCGCTGATCAATCTTCAATAGAAACGGCTCATTATCAAAATCAGCTGCTAATAACATCCCCTGACTTTCAAATCCCATTATCTTTCTTGATTTCAAATTTGCTAAAACTACTATTTTCTCGTTTATTAATTCATCAGGCGAATAATAACTCGCTATTCCAGTTAATATTTGTCTTACTCCAATATCTCCACAGTCGACTTGAAGCTTGTACAGATTTCTTGAATTTTCAATTTTCTCACAATTTTTAACCAAACCTACTCTAATATCTAATTTTAAAAACTCTTTATAATCAATTTCCATGATAAATCATCCCCTTAATGGCATTCCGTTAAAATTTATATATTCTTTCTTAAAAGGTTTTTTTTCCCGATAAGGATTTTGAAGATCTTGAATTTTTCGAGCGAAAGTCATATAACCTGTGTGTCCAACCATCCTTGTGAATGGCCTTGTAGCATTCTCTTTTACTTGGATTTTTCTTTTAATTAGTTCGTATGTGTTAATATCAAAAAATCCATGATTTTTAAGTGAAAATGTTGTTTTTTTCACTTGTTCTATAGTTGGGGAGAATGAAACAATAGTTCCACTTAATTTCAGATAATGATCCACATTTTCAATAGCTTTCCAGGGTTGTGGCATATCTAAGACAACAGAATCTATATTAGTATGCTCCAAATTATCATTTGTGATATCACCATATTGCACAGTGGCAAAACGTTGTAATCCTGCTTTTTTAAGATTTTTAATAGTCCTTTCGATATTTTTTTGGCTGATATCATAAGAATAAATATGGCCATCTGGTCGTATATAGTTAACTAGAATACACGTTAATGCTCCTGAACCGCAGCCAGCCTCGATCACTTTACTCCCTGGACTTATCCCAGTATATATTAAAATTAAACCAGCATCTTCTGGATAAACTATCTGTGTTTTTCGCTTCATATGAAGAATATAATCCGAAGGTAAAGGTCTTAATACACAGAATTTATATCCTTGGGTTTCATGGGGTTTTGAAAATATTACAGACCCGTAAGGTTTACCTATAAGATCATTAAAATAAATGATTCCCCGATCAGTATGAAATTCTTCTCCTGATTTTGCTTTAATTAACCATTTTCTTCTCTCATCAAGGACTAAAAATACTAAATCATTTTCATTAATAAACTCTGAATTCATGAATTATCCTGTTTGATTTTCAATTATTTCTAATTATTATTTAATGATTTCCTTCTTTAATAAAAATCGATTTTATTAAATATTAAACATTTTCATAATAAATACCTTTTTTAAACATTTTCATAATAAATACCTTTTTTTAAGCTTGAAAATGAATACTTTTTATTTAGTAATAGTTTTACAAATTTGTAATATTAAATGATTGTTTAAATGATTTAAGTGGTTTTTTACCAAAAATATAAAATAAATGTAAGATTGAAATACTCAATCAATGTTTATTACAAATCTTTTTATAAATACTCGTTAATGAATTAATCCATGAGTAGTGAAAAATCTAAGTTCTCTCGACCCTCTAGGCTCTCTTTAAAAGAACTTCAAGACCAAATTGAAGTATTCAGAAATAAAAGAGATGACCTTAACAAAAAAACTAAAAATTATATAAATGAGTTACAAGAAATCGACAATCAAATTGATAACTATTTAAAATCAGCTAAAAATGATAGTAAAAAAAAAAGAGATTATTGGAATACCAAGGTAAAGAAGTTAAAAGAGAAAAAGATTGAATATAAAAAGATTTTTGATAAGTTTATAGATGAAAAGAAAGGTTTACAAAAATCAACTAATCAAGGTAAAGATGGTAACAAATTTATTTCAATTAAACAAATAGAACGAAAAATAGGTGCTTTAGAAAGGAAGATTGAGACTGAAAATTTGAATATTTCAGAAGAAAATACGATTATAGATAAGATTAGAGAGTTAGCGAAAATAAAGCAGGATTTTTTGGCTAAACAACAAAACTCTGATTTATTTAAAATAGAAAGGAAAATACAAATTGTCAAAATTAATTTAAACAAAATTTATGAACAATTGAATAAATGGTCTAATAAATCTCAGAATTATCATATAAAAATGAATGAATTATACCAACTGGCAACAGATTTGAGAGATAAAAAAAGAGCAATTGAAGAAAAACTAATTGAAAATAAAAAGGAAGCAGACAAATGTCACGAACAATATTTAAAATTAATGAATCAGAGAAAAAGATTTCCAAGAGGTACACAATCCTATAAGCAGGGGAAAAGATCTAAAATACCCTATAAAGCTCAAACAAAGCGAAATGAAGAACTTGAAAAAATTAAACAACAAAAGCTGGCAACTGCATTAGAAAAGCAAAAGGCTGGAAAAAAATTGGATCTATATGAAGCAAGGTTAATTTTGGAGAAATCTAAAGGTTAAAGTAAGAGTGTGTTATTTATTCCGATTTTGATAGACCTTATTTAATTTTTAAAACCTTTGGATATTCTAGATAATCTTATTGGGTTTTACATTAACATTCTCGTTCTATTAGAATAAATATACTACATTTTTTATTTTGCAATAAGATTTAAAAAAATTGGAGTTTTATTATTAATTTAACAATTATAAATTTTGTAAAAAAGGTTTGATAAAAATTGAAGAAGAAAATCGAAAAAATTCGAAATTTATTAATGGAACATCATGATTGGTTTAAACATAGTATTCCTTTAATCGCCTCAGAAAATATTACGAGTCCTGCTGTGGATGAAGCTTGTAGTTGTGATTTTAGTCATCGATATGCGGAAGGATGGAGTGGACAACGCGTTTATGCGGGATGTAAATATATAGATAAAGTAGAAGATATTTGTATGGACCTTGCCAATGAGTATTTCAAATCCATTCATGCTGATGTTCGCCCCGTTTCAGGAGTTGTAGCAAATCTAACGATGTATAATGCATTTACATCAGACAATAACGGAAAAATGTGTTGTATGTCTATTGTTAGAGGAGGACATATTTCACATGGCCCTAGATTTGCTAAAAGTGGTAGAGAAATCTTTGGTACAGCTGGGACAACTAGGGGGCTAAATATCGAATATCTTACTTTCGATAATGATGAGATGAATCTCGATATTGACGCTTCAGCAAAAATTATTAGAGAATTTAAACCTGAATTAGTTTTATTTGGGGGATCCGTTTTTTTGTTTCCACATCCAGTTAAGGAACTTGGCGATGTGGCAAAAGAGATTGGAGCTAAAGTAGGATATGATGCTGCTCACGTTGCAGGATTGATTGGTTCTGGATATTTTCAAGATCCATTGAGAGAAGGTGCAGATGCTATGACAATGAGTACACATAAAACTCTTCCAGGACCACAGCATGGAACTTTAGTATCTAATAGAGAGGATTTAATTGAGACTTTAAGATCTTGCGCATTTCCTGCTCTACTTTCTAATCATCACCTACATAATGTAGCAGGATTGGCTATTGCATTAGCTGAAATGCTTGAGTATGGGAAAGAGTACCATAAAAATGTTATTGAAAATGCTAAGGCGCTTGGTCAAGCTTTACACGAACGTGGAATCAAGGTTTTGATGGAACATAAGGGTTTTACTGAATCACATCAGATTGTTGTAGATATAACCGACTTTGAGAAAATTATCGGGTTAGGTGGAGACATAGAAAAGTTATTGGAAGAAGCAAATATAATTCTTAATCGAAATCTTTTACCATATGATATCTCACAGGGTAGACATTATCAAAATCCAGGAGGGTTGAGAATAGGAACCTCTGAAATCACCAGACTTGGCATGGGAAAAAGTGAAATGGAAGATATAGCCGAATTTATTAAAAAAGTATTAGTTGAAAAAAAAGATCCTAAAAAAGTAAAGTTAGAAGTTGCTGAATTTAGAAAAAACTTCCAAGAAATTAAGTATTGCTTCCAGAGTGTAAATAAAGCATATGAATATTTTAAGTTTTATTAATTCATTTTATCATTCTATTTTTTTACCTAAGAACAGAAAAATTTATCTAAAATTACGTATTTGAAATTATATTCTGATACTAATTATTATCTTTTTGAGTATTTAAAACAATGAGCCCATTAAATCTTGAAGTAATTGAACAGAACTCGCATAATTTAGTATTTGTAATTGAAGGAATTTCTATTGAAATGGTAAATGCCCTACGGCGGATTATGCTAACTGAAATTCCTGCTATGGCAATTGATGAAGTTATTATTCTTAAAAACGATTCTCCTCTATACGATGAGATTTTGGCACACCGTCTTGGAATGATTCCGCTCAAGACCGATTTGGATGCTTATAAATTACCAAGCGACTGTGAGTGCTCTGGTTTCGGGTGTCCACTTTGTCAAGTTTCACTAACTTTAGAAATGACAAATACAACCAATGCTCCAATAGAGATTTATTCAGGGAATTTAAATTCAAATGACCCAAAAATAATTCCGGTTGATCCAAATATTCCCATAGTAAAAATTGATAAAAATGACCAGGTAATTTTAGAGGCATATGCAATTTTGGGGATTGGTCGAAACCACGCAAAGTGGCAAGCTGTTTCAAATGTAGCTTATAGGTATTATCCTATTGTTGAATTCAACGAAAATGATTTAAATAATCCGGAGGAAAATAATTTAGTCGTAAAAATGTGTCCAGAAAATCTTTTTGAATTAACATCAAAAAATTCCTTGAGATTAAAGGAGGATTATTGGAAAACTTGTACTTTATGTCAGTCTTGTGAGAAAAACACTGATAAGAAAATAAAAGTACGAGCAAAAGAAAATTCATATATTTTTTCGATAGAAAGTGATGGAGTATTACCTTTTAATATCGTTATTAAAAAAACTATTGAAATATTTAATGAAAAAATTGATGAGTTTATTACTAAATTAGAAGAGCTTGAGATAGAGTCTTAGTCAATCAAAAATTTATTAAAATATCCCATATTTTACATCTCATATTTAGTGAATTAAATATATAAAGGATTTATAAAAATGAGTCATAGAGTTACAGGCCCCTCAAATTATTATGATAGAAAACTAATTCGAGAATTATGGAAAACTAAAAGACGAATTTGGAAAAAAATTTCAAAAAAATTATCGGGACCGAGAAGAAATCGAGTAGAAGCTAACTTATACAGAATTAACAGAAAAACTAAACAAAATGATGTGATAGTGATTCCAGGTAAGGTTTTGGGAATTGGAGAATTAGATCATAAGCTAACGATTGCTTGTTTAGATTGTTCAAAATCAGCAAGGAAAAAAATTGAAGATTCAGGCAGTAAAGTAATCTCAATTGAAGAACTATTAGAGCAGAACCCTGAGGGTAAGAATTTAAAAATATTTTGTTAAAAATTAATCGATGAGTGAATTATTATGCTAGAATATTTATTAATAGATGCTAAAGATAAAATATTAGGACGCTTTTGTAGTCAAGTCGCTAAAAAAGCTTTATTAGGAGAAAGAGTTGTAATCATTAACGCTAAACATGCAATAATTAGCGGGACTAAGAAAAATATCCATGAGAAATATTTGAGCAAGTTAAATATTAGTACAGCGACCAATCCTACAAGAGGGCCATTTTGGCCAAGAAAGCCTGATACTTTTATGAGAAATATAATTAAAAAAATGTTGCCTAGGAAAAAGATTCGTGGAAAAGAAGCTGCTAAAAGAGTACATGTTTACATCAGTGGTATTCCGGAGCGTTTCCAAAAAAGATACCAGAAATTAATTCCAACAGAGATCCCCAATGCTGAAAAAACAAGACTTTCATACTATAATAGATATATTACATTAGAAAATCTATGTTCCAGATTAGGATGGAATGATAATCAAATTGAGGTTTAAATCTTATGTCTGAAAAAACTAAAATTGTTCAATCCTCGGGGAAAAGAAAAACAGCTATTGCTAGAGCTGTTTTAAGGTTTCCTGCTAAAGGCCAAATTAAAATCAATAATGTTCCTTTGGAAAATTATGAACCTGTAATTGCTAGATTAAGAATACAGGAAGTATTGGAGGTTATAGATCATCCAAAATTAGAGAAATGTGATATCAATGTTTATGTTAATGGTGGTGGAAAAATGGGTCAAACTGATGCAGTCCGGATAGCGATTGCAAAGTCTATTAATAAGTTTATTGGTACTAAAACTATTGAAAAATCTTTCAGAGAATATGACGAATCATTACTTTCTGGAGATTCTCGAAGAACAGAACCTAAACACTTTGGTGGGTCAAAAGCAAGAAAAAGAAGGCAAAAATCATTTAGATAAACCCATCCTCACTTACGATTTTTGCTCCAAGAGTTTGTAAGTCATAAATAAAATTAGGATAAGAATCTTTTATTATTTCAATATTATTTATTCTGGAAATGGAATCTGCATATAAAGCTGCTATAGTAAAAGCCATTGCAATTCTATGATCTTCTTCATGGTTTATTTCAGAACCTTTTAATTTTTTGCAATGATATACAGTTAATTTATCTTTATCTTCTTTCACTTTAACACCCATTTTAGCCAATTCTCTAGCAACTATGGAGATTCTGTCACTTTCTTTCAATCTAAGATTTGATGCATTAAATAAAGTGGTCTTATTTTTCGCAAATGCACCTACAACGGCTAAAATAGGGAATAAATCTGGGTTTTCATATATATCTATATCTAATCCTTTTAAGGTATTTTTATTTCGATTGCCATAAACAATTACTCGATTTGTTTTTTGGTCAATTTCTATATTTGCGCCAAAATCTTGTAATATTTCAATAACTTTTTTATCTCCTTGGGGTTTTTTAAAATTTAAATTATCTATGACAACTTGGGAATCTTCTGGAGAAATTATTGCAGCAGCTATTATATTTGCTATTGAAGAAAAATCTCCTGGAATCTCAAAAATTTGGGTTCTATAATTTTGTTGGGTGCTAATATAATATTTTCCAATTTTTTCTGCATTTAACTCCTCAAAAATATTTATACCAAATGATTCTAAAATATGTTTAGTAATTTCAACATAAGGATATGATACTATTGGAGTATTTACTTCGATTGTTATAAAATCTTCCTTTTCACATATCAATAGAGGGCATATCATTAATAGGGCAGTAATAAATTGTGAACTAATATCTCCTCGTATTTTTATCTTATCGCAGTTATTTTTAATTCGATGAATAAACAATTTATTTTTTGTAAGTTGATAATCAGCACCCAATTTTTTTAATGAGTCTAAAAGAGGGAGAATAGGTCTTTTCCTTCTCAAGAATCTACCCTTAAATGAAAGCCCTCCTTCAATTAAGAGTGATAAAGCACTAAATATTCTTATTGAGGTGCCAGAATTTCTGCAATCCAATACTTGATCTCTTTTTTTATAGGTTTTATTCATTTTTTCAACGATATAAGTATCTTTTCCCTCTTTTAAAATTTTTACGCCTAACTTCTTTAAAATTTCAATAGACACTTCCACATCTCCAACTATTAAGGGCTTTTTAATAATTGAGACTCCTTCAGCAAGGCTAGCAGCTATAAACGCACGATGTGAATAGCTTTTTGATGGAGGAGCTTTTACTTCTCCATTTATACTGTTTATTGGATTAACTCGTAAATTCATTTTTTCAAGGTTATTAAAAAATTGCGTAAATAAAAATTAAAGAAAATCAAGGATATATTATTAATTAAAAGATATTTATTCTAGTAAATTAAAAAATTTTATTTAAAAGTGTAAAATTTGGGAGACAACACTTTCGGTAATCATTTAAAAATAACTTCCTTCGGAGAAAGTCATGGAGTTTTGATAGGAGTAATAGTTGATGGAATGCCAGCGGGTGTTAATTTTAGCCTAGAGCTGATTCAGAAAGAATTAGATATGAGAAAACCTGGCCAATCTCATTTAGCTACACCCCGTGATGAATTGGATAAAGTACAGATATTATCCGGTATTTTCAATAATAAAACAACTGGTGCTCCTATTTGTCTTATTATTAAAAATGAAGATATAGATTCGACAAAGTATGAAAAATTCAGAGAATTACTAAGACCATCCCATATCGATTATTCTGCTTTAAAAAAATATGGTGGATTTGCAGATTATAGAGGATCAGGACGTTTTTCGGGCAGAATCACTGCTGGTTTTGTCATGGCTGGAGCATTAGCAAAGCAAGTTTTAAGAAAACATAATATCTATATAATCGCTTATACTAGAGGTATTGGGTCAATTGTAGATGATAGGTATTATGATTTTAAAGAGTTTGAAAGATGGCTTAGCATAAGAGAAAAATCCATTGTTAGATCATTACATCCAGAATTATCTAAAGATATGATAAAAAAAATTGAAATAGTGAGAAATGCAGGCGATTCAATAGGAGGGTTAATAAAATGTGTCGCAATTAATTTCCCTGCTGGTGTAGGGGGCCCACTTTTTAATAGTATTGAATCTAATCTTAGTAAAGCTATTTTTTCAATTCCAGCTATAAAGGGTATAGAATTTGGTGCTGGTTTTAACGCAGCCAAAATGAAAGGGTCAGAAAATAATGATCCTTGGATAATTAAGGAGGGTAAAATTTTAACGGAAAAAAATGATTCAGGAGGAATAATCGGAGGCATTTCGACTGGGATGCCTATAGAGTTTACAGTTGCTATAAAACCTACACCTTCCATAGAAGTTCCACAAAAAACTGTTAATATCAAGACTATGAAGGAAGACCTAATCCAGATTGAAGGAAAACATGATCCTTGTATTGTTCCACGTGCAGTTATACTCGTTGAGGCTATGACTGCTATTGTTTTGCTAGATTACTTATTATTAGAAGGAAAAATTTCTTCAGTTATTGAATCTTAAAAGATTTTAATAAAAATGAAAAAACCCATAACTGCTGTACTCATTGGAGCTGGTAGGCGTGGTTTAACTATCTATGGAGATTTCGCTTTAAAGAATAGAAAAAAGTTAAAATTCGTCGCTGTAGCTGAACCTATAGAAACAAGACGTAAGAAATTTGCTGCTCTACATAGAATTCTTCCTGAAAGATGTTATGAAAGTTGGCAGGATTTACTTAATGAAGATAGATTGGCAGATGTTGCGTTTATTTGTACTCAAGATCAAATGCACACAGAACCTACAATTCAGGCCCTAGAAAAGGGATATGATATTTTATTAGAAAAACCAATGGCACATACTTTACAGGAATGTATTAAAATAGTGAAAAAGGTGGAAGAAACAGGAAGAATATTAGGAGTTGGACATATACTTAGATATTCTAATTTCTTTTCAAAAGTGCATGATATAGTACATAAAGGACTGCTCGGAGACATTATCAACATTACTCATAGAGAGAATGTTATGTGGTATCATTATGCACATAGCTATATAAGAGGACCATGGGCTAATGAGGAAACATCTTCACCAATGATCCTTGCCAAATGCTGCCATGACTTAGATCTTCTTTATTGGATTGTAAATTCAATGCCAAAAAAGATTAGCTCTTTTGGTAGCTTATTGCATTTCAAGCCGGAAAATGCACCGAAAGGAGCTCCTGAATATTGTTTAGATGGATGTCCAGCAAAACATGATTGTCTCTATTATGCTCCAAGAATTTATATTGATATTGTCCCAATAACTCAAATGATGGAAAAAAGTAAAAATCTACTCCTAAAGTTATTAGGTCGATTAAGAAGGAAATATGTGAATTTTCTAACCTATTTTTCTAAAA
>JAEOSD010000106.1 GCA_016840545.1 Promethearchaeota archaeon | reverse complement strand
GCAAAATTTATTAGATCTGAAATAACTCCTTCTCCTCCATTCCTTAGACCGGTAGATGCTAAAGGAGCAAAAATGACATCTTTTAATAAATACTTTTTCATTTTCCATGGCCTTGATCTGTCAATCAACGCTTTTATTTGAGAGCTAACAGATCCAAAATAATTTGGCGCAGCAATTAAAATCGCAGCTGATCCTAAAATTTTTTCTTCTAACTTGTTCATATCATCATTTTCAGTAAGGGGACAATCATTAGGTGGGCTTAAACATAGATCACATCCATTGCAAGGGGTAATATTATAATCAGAAATTTGAATTTTCTCTATTTCATAATCGTTAGAGATTGAATTTATTCCCTCTATAGCTTGATCAATCAAAAAATTACAGCTCCTATTTTTACGTGGCGATCCTACAATAAGGCTAATTTTTGTCAATTTTTTTCTTCTCTTAAATTATTATTTTAGTATATTATTTAATGTGTTATATCACATTTAAATTTGTAATTGCCCTAATTAGATATAAAAAGAATATATTTTACCTTTTTGAGAAAAAATTAGTATGAGTTTTAAAGATAAGCTCGAACAATATAAACAGAGAAAAGATCTAATAGATGAACTTGATTTTTATAAATCAATAATCTCAAAGAGAATAGAAAATAAAAATTTTAGATCTGCATTAGAAAAAATTGAATCGGCAATAATTCTTATCAAAGAAAACCAACTATTTTATAACTTAGATATTGAGCTTTCAGAATTCGAAAATCTGAAAGAGGAAATTATTTCTGAGTTAGAAATATGTCAAAAATTTTATACCAGACGTTATAGTAATTTATTAAAAGAAACTCTAACTGAATCTAACATAGAGAATTTTTTGAGATTATTGGCAATGCTCAAGGGTGAAGTAGATGAAAACTTAGATAATTTTAACCTCAAAGATTTATCTGCTAGAATAAACAGGTATTTTACTTTCTTGAAAAGATTGTATACAATAATAAGTTCTTATAAAGTACTAAACTATCACGGAGCTTCTAATAAAATATTAGAATTTGTAAAAGAAATAAAAAGCGAGGATTATCCGAATATTAAAGCCCTGATTTTTTATATTTATCAAGATTTACTAAATAATCAATTCTCGAATTTCTCAAAACAGTATGATAGGTTATCAATCACAGAATTATCTGAAAAATTAGCTATAAATCAAGATAGTTTATCTAATTTTTTAGATATAATCATGAAAGACCCAAATTGCCCTATTAAGAAGTATAATACCTATACTCAAGAAGTAATTTTTAGCAGATATTAAAAATAAAAGTTGTGGTTTCTCAAAATTTTTCGCTCTAAAAGGTTAAAGTAGAGAAATTCAATCGTTTTTACAATTCTATATTTATAATCCACGATAGAACTCATTTCTCAGAATATTTGGATGAGTTAACCCATAATTTATCACTTCTAAAATCTTCTCTTTATCTTTCTCCAGAACTCCCTTTATAGGCAAATAGTTGCTAGCGTGATTGGATCGGAAGATGCAATTGGCACTTTTATTCTCAAAATTAATGGTTTTGATGAAAATTTTTAATTCCTGAAGGATCTCTGCTGAACTCATTTCTCTAAAGTGACCCTTACTTTTTTTCTCGTATATAACAGTACCAGGGGGTATCATAAGAGAAAGGAATGCGATATACCAAATTCTATCATCCTTTGGGCAAATTTTATTTACTAAATCTGCTGATTCTACTGCATGTTTTTCTGAGATTTCAGGACGATCAACCCCTCCAAGTCCATTAATAAATGTTGCTGATAACGTAATATCTGCCTTCATTAATTTTTTTGAGGCCTCAATATAATTAGCTTTAGTAGCATGCTTGTGTACTTCCTGTAGTAATGGATCATAACCCGACTCAAAACCTACATATGCAATTTTGAGTCCTGCGTCTGATAACAACTTTAATTGAATATCAGATTTTTTAATTATATCTTTTGCATGAGCGTATACTCCTACTCTATCTAATTTCGGAAAAGTTTCCATAGCATAATTAGTTAATTCAATTAATTTATCTGTTGGTGTTACCATCGCATTTCCATCTAAAAAAAAAATCTTACGTACAAAAGACCCATTTTGATTTTTTGCAATATCTATATCCTTTTTAACTTCTTTAACATCTCTTATTTTGAAGTCCTTTCTAAGATTTGATACACAAAAATCGCATCTATAGGTACAACCCTCTGTTAGTTGAATTAATAAAGAATTAGCTTCGCTTGGTGGACGAAAAACAGGGTGACAATAATATATATTATCCTTCTTTACCATAATTATTATTCTTTATTTCTATTCCTCATTCTCCTCTTCTGAGTCTTGAGGTTTTTTAGGGCATGACTTAAGATGTCGTCCTAATCTAACAAATTCTTTACCACAATAAGGGCACACTTGTTTTTCTTTTTCCTCATCTTCTTTAGCTTGAGAACTGGGTGTAGTAGTTTTTTTTCTCTTCTTCTTGCGACTTGGGAGCACATCATCTATGTTAACATCATCAGGAGCAAATTCACAAGATGATATATGTGATCTTAAATCTTCAAAGATTTCTCCGCAAAATGGACATTCTAAATCTCCAAATTCTTCAGCCTCGATTATTTCATCTTTTCCAACTTTACGTTTTTCAAATTTTAAAGGTTCTTCTTCCTCTTCTTCTTCAAATTCATCAAAAGTTAAGTCAATTTCGTCGTTTCCTGTGAGTTCTTTAAGTTCGAAATCCTCTAAACTAATCTTTTTCTCTAAAATCTTTTTTTCAGCAATTTTTCTACTCTCTTCATAAACTTCTTGGATTTTACTATTAGATTTTACAGGATCATAGATTGAACATACCTGACATACGTATGCTCTCCTACCGAGTATTAAATCTCTTGAAGGACAGACACATAAAGGTTGCAGACTGTTAGAAATATCTCCTAACGGTTTCAGATGCTTACAAGCGATTTTTCTAGAATATTTAATTTTCTGTTTTCGACGTGGTATAATAACATCACCAAAAGAAGTAATTAAAATAATATACCTTAGAATATATTTTTTTTTATTATTAAAAAGTGTAAATATCAAAAAGAGGTTTAATAGTTGTATCTTATAAATTTAAGGTCGTTAATTATTTTCTCTTTTATTTCTGAATTCTCAACATTTGGTATTAGCTCATCAATTAAATCTCTTAATTCAATTATTTTTTCACTAAGTAATTCAGGTTTACTCCAGAGAGATTTTCTTAAAGGATGACTATGAATTATAGCCTTATTATAATTTTCTATAGCTTCTTTATAAAAAAGACATGCACTATCATAATTTTTAAGTCTTGTTTGATACATTGTAGCAATTTTATTATAACTCATACCAGCTCCAGCATAATCCATTACTTTTCCAAAATATATAGCTGAGTTTTCAATTTTTTTCAATGCATCCTTTAAATCTTGTTTATCCCCTTTTTTTAAAGATATATATCCAATTATGTAACTTGCTACTCCTAAATAAAACAATTCATCACTTTGCTTAGACAACTCGAATAATTCATCTGCAAATTCCTCTGCTAGAACCAAATGATTATTTGAAATGCATAATTTTGCTACAGTTCTCAATAAATCAAAAATGCGATTAAGATCATCTAATTCTCTATATTTTTCGATACCTTGACGGTATCTTTCAATTCCTGTAAATGTATCCTTATTCTGAAATGCCTTATTTCCCTCATATATTAGATGATCGGCTCGTTCTTTTAAACTAGTAGATTCAGAAAGACTTTCTTGGTTTGATGTGTCATAAAAAAGGTTACTAAATCCAAAAGAGAAATCCTCATTCATAGGAATATTAACTAAATCCTTAGGCTCTGATTTCAAATCTATTTCAGATATATAATTATCCGAATTTGAGCTACTATTTTCAAAATCTTGCATGTCTTTATACACTGTTCCCTTTTTATAGTCTTCTCTATATGCTGATTGTAAGGGCTTACCAGCAGCAACTAACGCAGACAATTCTGATAAAACATTCGCAAAGAAATATTTATTTAACCCTTTAACTATATAATCTACTTTATGATAATTATTTTCAAATTCAGGAGAATTTGGGTCTAAATTTACATCAGTTAATTGATAAATTTCAAATCCTGTTTCATATTTTGTAAGAATGTTCTCACCAATCTTCTCTTCTTTTTTTTTTCCTAATAGCGTATGATCAAATACTAATCCAATGGCATCACTATATTTCGCTTGAAATCCTAATTGATTTATTAAATCAACATAAGAAAAAAAGAGAGATAATCCTGGATGAGAATGAAACCAGCCTACAATAAAATGACCTTGCTCTTCTTTATCTAATTGTTGTTGTATCTCATCAATAAAAACATAATGCCGCTCATCTAAACTTACATCCGTATCATGTCCAAAAGTTAAAGCATAACTGTTCTCTACGTAAACAAAATCCTCATCTGAGTAGCCTGTCAAAATTCCATAGATTTCCTTCCAATCTTTAGCTGGTAATGCTTGATTTGCATATCTACTGGCATATAAGATTATTGTCTTATAAGCTTCAGCTTTAATAACTACTGGCTTACTAACTCTTTCTTCCTCTTGGATATTCTCTCTATCATCATCAGGGTCTTCATTTTTATCTCTTTCAAAATCTTCCGTCATTTTTAAATAGTAAAACGTTAATTGAAGGACTAATACTCCTTAAAATATAATAAAACAATTATTAAATAAAGTTATGTGTTAAAAAAATTGAGTTTTTTATTCTCAAATTTTTTTTATTTTTTATTTAAATCTTCATTTTTAGCTTTCTTTGCTAAGTTAAGTACTTTTTGAGCAAAATCTAAATTAGGCATAATTTGTAATGCTTTACTTAAAGCCTCAATCGCTTTTCTATATAATTTCTTATTATAATATGCTGAACCCAGATTAGTCCAAGCAGATTCATCCTTAGGATTATGCTTCAAGGCATTTTTACAGGCTATAATAGCTTCATCAAAATTTCCCAAATCAATATAAACAGTACTAAGCTCAGACCATGTGATTGCTAGACTAGGATTTAATTCTAAAGCTTGTTTTAATGCTTTAATAGCATTTTCATATTCCTCAATTTCATAATAGAGATATCCCAGGTTATGCCAATTAATTGCTTCATTTGGATTAAGTTCAATGCCCTTTTTATAAGCGTTAATAGCATTTTCATATTCCTCTTTTTGAAAATATAAATACCCAATTTGTACCCAAGCATCTGAATCACTAGGATTTTTTTTCAAAACTTCTTTTAGGAATTCTATTTTTTTTAACATAGTTTAATAAAATTTGTTTAATTTTCTGTAAATGATTGCATAAATCGATTTTTAATTTCTATCGGTTTGAGAGGAATATTACTAACTAAAGCACTTCCAGGATTGGTTTTAATTAAAACAAAATGACATCCTTTACCTAAATCTCTCAATATATATTTAATTTCCTCGACCTTTGTAATCTTTACTATTGACTTAAAGCCAGCACCTTCAGCAATGACTTCTAAATTGGTTTTATTACTGGTATATGTGCATTGATCTCCTGTAGAGCCATAAGATCCATTATCAATTACAATTAAAGTTAAATTACTTGGATTAACATTTGCGATAGTACTTAGACTACCAAGATTCATGAGCAATGAACCATCCCCCTCAATACACCATATCTTTTTTTCTGGCTGAGAAATGGCTAATCCAAGAGCAATAGAAGATGCTAAACCCATTGAACCCATCATATAGAAATTTTGGGGCCGATCTTTGAGATGAAATAATTCTTTTGAAGGAATTCCAATGTTACAAACTACAAATTCTTCATCTAAAATTTCCACTATTTTTTTTATTGCATCGAATCTTTTCATATCTCTTCACTCCATAATGATTTTTGTAGAAGAACTCCAACAGAACAATTACATTCTTGACTATATATAATTGCCTCATTAAGTTTTATGATTTCTTTACTAGACTTTATGGACCAAGTTTTTATTCCAATTACTTCTAAAAGTTTATTAATAATTTTTCCCATTGGTATTTGTGCTAAGATTTTTTCATCTTTTCCTCCTCTATGACTCATAATAAAAATTACAGGAATATCATATAATTCTAACAGAGATTTTATTGCATTTATAGAATTTCCTAGACCTGAATTTTGCATTAAGATTGCAGGTCTTTTTCCACCAAGATAAGCACCTGCCGCAATTCCAACACCTTCTTCTTCACGTGTCACAGGAATATGTAAAATCTCTTTTCTTTCATTTATTAAATCCAAAATGCCTTTTAAAAAAATACATGGTACTGATAACACTAAATCTATACCAAAATCTTTTATTATCTCATATAACTTTTGATCTACATTCATATAGAATAGTTAACTTAGCTCTATTTGATTATGTTCATTAATATATAACCAACTAAAAAATTTGATATTATTTTTTTCAATAAATACAAAGTCTTCTTATAGGAAGTAAGAAATGAAAGTTCTTCTCTTTAAATATAAATTATGCCGACTTGCATATGCTAAAATTATGGGATTATTTAATAGAAGGGCCTCAATTACATGATTTAGTTTTACGTAATTAATATTTTTTGAGAGAATCACATTTATTTAAGTTTAGACATCTTTAATATTTATTATTCTAATAATTTTCAATATACCTAATGAATAATGATTATGAAAGCGCTCGTATTTAATTATAAGCTTTACAGGTTAGCATTATCTCGAATATTGGGAACCTTTTACCTAAAAGGATATCTTTCTAAACTTGGATCATTACAATTGAAAAATTTGTCTTTTCCAAGGCTTAAAACTAATGACTGGTGTGTGGTTAAGACGAAATACTGTGGGATATGCGGTTCTGATCAGAAACAAATCTTTCTTGATGGGAACTATGATAATCCCATAACTGCCTTAATTTCATGGCCTCAAACTTTAGGACATGAAGCTGTTGGAGTAGTCGATAAAGTAGGAAAATCATCAAATTTAAAATCAGGTGATAGAGTTGCTTTAAATCCATGGATAAGTTGTGAACCACGAGATATTAAACCTATTTGTAGTGCCTGTGAAGAAGGAAAAAAATATCTTTGCAGAAATTTCACAAAAGGTATTCTTAACCCAGGAATTCATACAGGTAATAGTAGTGATGCTACAGGGGGATTTGCAGAATTTTTCCCTGCGCATAAAACAATGGCAATAAAAGTACCTGATTCAGTTTCATTGGAGCAAGCTACTCTATCAGATCCGTTTTCAGTGGTACTTCATTCTATATTAAAAGTTAATCTTAGAGAAGGATCGATTTGTGGGGTTTATGGTTGTGGAAATCTTGGTTTACTGACAATTCACTTCTTAAAGAGTATTTATGAAGATGTAACAGTAATTGCAATTGCTAGATTTCCACATCAAATAGAAATGGCAAAGAGATTTGGCGCAGATCTAGTAATCAAATCATCCCCTCCAAGCAGAGTCATCGAAAGTGTTGGAGATTATTTGAATTGTGATGTTTATTATTTAAAAAGAAATAAACCTTGGCTAATAGAAGGAATTGATTTTTTATTTGATACTGTTGCATCTGCAGAAACACTAGAAACAGGCTTACGTATCGTAAAATCAAGATTAGTTGATTTTAAGAATAATAAGGAGAGTTCCGGAGTAATTGTACTAACAGGAGTCCATGTTCCTAAAAGATTTGAATGGACACCATGGTATTTTAAAGAGATAAATATTATTGGAAGTAATGCCTTTTCAATAGAAAGTTTTGAAGGTATTCGAGAACATGCATATTATCATTATTTTCGATTATTAGAAGAGGGAAGAATTGATCCAACACCAATATTTTCTCATAAATTTCTCTTAAGAGATTATAAAAAGGCGTTTGTGGTTGCAAGAAATCAAGAGAAATTTAAATCGATTAAAGTTAAATTTTATTTTGATTAATAAATGGAGTTTAAATCTATATGAATTCAAACAAAGAGAAGAGTAAAATCCCTGCATTATTATTCGAAATGAAAAGATTTAAGTTATTGAAAGCATTTATTAGAGGAAAAATAAATCCTAAAGGATTTTGGAAGTCAGGGGGGCCAGTTTCTCTAAAAAAGATTCCTTATCCTAAACTAGTCGCCGAAGACTGGGTTATAGTTAAAACAGTTTTTTGTGGTATCTGTGGTAGTGACATGACTGAATTAAAACTTAAGGGGGCGCTTGATAATCCTATACGTTCTTTTATTTCATTTCCTCAAATAATGGGGCATGAACCCGTAGGTATTATAGAAAGTGTAGGGCTCAAAGTCAAAAAATTTAAAAAGGGAGATCGCGTTGTAATCACTCCATGGTTTTCATGTAATCCCCGAGGAATCTTACCGGTATGCTCAAGATGCTCTTTAGGTGATTTTAAACATTGTCAAAATTTCCAGAAGGGAAAAATTCCGGTAGGAATGCATTTAGGAGTTACACGTGGATATGGGGGTTTTAGTCCATATTTAACAGTTCACGAATCTCAATGTTTTTTAATACCTGAAAATATATTATTTGAACAAGCAGTTTTAGCAGATCCTTTTTCTGTTTCTTTTCATTCTTTATTATTATTAAATCCTCACCCTACCTCTCAAATTCTTGTTTATGGTTTAGGTATTATAGGTTTATTAACAATTCTTTGTTTGAAGAATATTTTTAAAGTAAAACATATAATTGGGATCGGGCGTTATCAATTCCAGAGAGATTTAGCGATTGAATTAGGGGCTGAACATGTTTTTTTAAGCTCAGGTAATTTATTAATTGAAGAAATAGCTGCATACAACAATTTTGAATTATATACTCCTAATAAGGGTTTAAAATGGATGTTAGATGGTGTGGACGGTATAGTTGATACTATCGCTTCAGCAGAAACTTTTGAAGTAGGAGAGAGAATTCTCTGCACTCAAGGTAAATTAGTGTTTTTGGGTGTAAGCACTCCAAAAAGGTTTGAAAATACGCTCCATTATTTTAAAGAACTCGAAGTTATTGGTTCAAATGCATTTGGCATAGAAAATTTCTGTGATAAATCTATGCATGCATTTCAGCTTTATTTAAATTTTTTATCAGAAGGATTAATAAATCCTCAAATGCTAATTACACATAAATTTCAACTCGTTCAATATCGAGAAGCTTTTGATACATTAAGTAATAAAGGGGAATCTCATGCTATAAAGGTAGTCTTTGAATTTAATACTGATTAAATGATTATTAAGTATTAAAAAGGTTATATTTTGCTACTTTTCTTCTTTCTTTTGGTTCCACTCCCCCCACTAAGACCAGATAAATCGATATTAGAATCACCAACTGCAATAGCAATTAAAATGAATATAAGAACAACTACCGCAATAACTATCGCTATTATGAGGGATAATAGTAATACAGCTTCAACTTTAAAGAAGATGTATATCCAAGGCCTTTTTTCACTTTTTTGTACTGCTTTTGCCCCATAAAACATTGTTGTTAGTGATACAATAGAGATATGAGCTAATGTAATAGGGATTGTCAATAAGAAATTTTGTATATTAAAAATAATAATAAATATAAATTCCATTACAGCTGTTCCTAATAAAAAAAGAATAATATGAGCCCAAAAGTATCCTTTGGCAAAATAATTTTCCCTTAAAACAATACCAATCATACAGTTTATAATTATTGCTCCAAGTGTTAAAGTAATAAACATACGGACTTGAGGGAGAAATTCAGTAAAAATAATAACGGGAAGGCTAAAAATACCTGCTACAAAACAAAATGTGAAAAAAACTATAAGCCCAGCGTCAGTTTTACCCGTTTTTGATACAAAATATAATATAATAAATAGATTTATTTCAAGGACAATCATACAGATATAAAAAACGAAAAATATAAAATTAAATTCAAATTCCTTAAACATAAAATCAAAAAATGTCTCACTAATCAACCAAATTATTGAGCCTATTAATAATATTGGCAAAATCCTTTGTAGGAAAACTTTACGTTGAAAAGATGTAAGAATATATTTAGATTCTCTTCTCTCCTTTTTTATTTCTACTTCTTGTAGGCTATCAGTGCCAGCAAGACTCTTTACTTCTTGTACAGACTTACCACAGTTAACACAATATTCATATTCTTCTTTTAAAGGATTGCCACATTCGGTACAATATCTTGGAATAGTATTTCACCAATTTAGATTATATATCTATAGCTATATTACTCCTTGCTTCTTGAAATTTTTAATATCAGTATCTGTATAATTAAGTGATTTTAATATTTGTTCTGTATGTTTACCTATTTTTGGAGCTAAACTTCTTATTTTTAATGGGGTTCTTGAATATTTAATAGGCGAAGCAAGATTTTGAATTTTTCCTAATTTTGAATGATCCAGCTCGACTATCATTTTCCTTGCTTTAATTTGTGGATCATTACAAGCTTCACTAAATGTATTTACTGGCATAACACAGGCGTCTCTATTGACAAAAATCTCAAACCATTCATCTTGAGTTTTCTTTAAAAACTCTTTTTGCATTTCTAGGAATGCTTCTTCCTTTTCTTCACCTTGAGCATTACCTTTTGGGATTAAATCTTCTCGCCCGATACCCTTGCAAACTTCCCGCCAGAATTTAATCTCAATAGCGCCAACAGATAAATATCGGTTATCTTTAGTTCTGAAAACTGAATAAAAAGGAACCTCTCCATGAAGTGGATTTTTTGGCTGAATA
>JAEOSD010000214.1 GCA_016840545.1 Promethearchaeota archaeon | reverse complement strand
TCCTTGCTTCTTGAAATTTTTAATATCAGTATCTGTATAATTAAGTGATTTTAATATTTGTTCTGTATGTTTACCTATTTTTGGAGCTAAACTTCTTATTTTTAATGGGGTTCTTGAATATTTAATAGGTGAAGCAACATTTTGAATTTTTCCGAATATTGAATGATCCAGCTCGACTATCATTTTCCTTGCTTTAATTTGTGGATCATTACAAGTTTCACTAAAAGTTTTCACTGGCATAACACAGGCGTCTCTATTGATAAAAATCTCAAACCATTCATCTTGAGTTTTCTTTAAGAACTCTTTTTGCATTTCTAGGAATGCTTGTTCCTTTTCTTCACCTTGAGCATTACCTTTTGGGATTAAATCTTCTCGCCCGATACCCCTACAAACTTCCCGCCAGAATTTAATCTCAATAGCGCCAACAGATAAATATCGGTTATCTTTAGTTCTGAAAACTGAATAAAAAGGAACCTCTCCATGAAGTGGATTTTTTGGCTGAATAATTCCATCATTTAAATCTTTTGAAAATTCGAAAGCCGCAGCCATAGGCATAAATGAAAAAACGCAATCTGTCATAGCAATATCAATATATTGACCCTTCCTTTCTGAATTTTTCTCCCTTTCGATAATAGCACCTAAAATACTAATAGTTGATACCAATCCGCCTCCTATATCCGCAGCTTGTACACCTGGTACAATGGGCTTTCTTTCTTGTTCCTCCTTCCCAATAAATTCTCGCTCTTTATTAAGTTCTAAAATGCCACAAACACCAATATAATTCAAGTCATGCCCAGCAATTTGTTCATAGGGGCCATATTGACCATATCCAGTTAATGAACAATATATAATAGATGGATTAATTTTTGAGACGGTTTCATAATCTATCTTCAATTTTTCCGTAACTTTTGGTCTGAAAGTTTCTAAAATCACATCTGCTTTTTCTGTTAATTTGTAGAAAATTTCTAAAGCTTTCTCCTTTTTGAGATTAAGTGAAATTGACTTCTTATTCCTCATTAGGATCGAATTAAAAGCACTCTCCCTAAATCTCCCTTTCTGAAAGAAAGGTGGAGGATTTCCGTATGGAAATCTTGGATCATTGATATGTATAACCTCTGCGCCTAAATCCGATAATATCATTGAGCAATAAGGACCAGGAAGCATACGACTTAAATCTAATACAACAATATTCTCTAAAGGTAAAACCATAATAAAGATAAATGGAAAATCATTAAAAAAAACTTATTAAATTTTAAAAAACAATCACAAAAAAATAAAATTAGAGGTATATAATTTCAGCTTCTAATTTGTTTGTATCAATTACTGCAAAAGTACCTTTTCCTGTTAGATATCCACAAGCTTCCCCAGGATTTAGTACTAAAACATTATTGTCAAATTTTTTATTCACAATTGAATGAGTATGACCTGATAGAACAATGTCAAAAGTGCCTGATCTTGCTAATGCTTCTATTACCTCTGGTTTTGGCATATGTGAGGCAATTAGCCTTTTTCCATCAAATTCTTTAACTAACTCATGACCATTTTCGACAAATTTACAAATTTTACCCAGATTTTGCCTTAAAAATACATGATCACCATCGTTGTTTCCAAATACTCCAAAAAAATTATTCTTTATAGTTTGATTCAAGTTATTGAACCATCTACTTGTAAAAGGTGAACAATAATCTCCGCAATGAATTAATACATCTATACTCCTTTCATTCATGATTGAAACTGCCTTTAGAATATTATCTTGATGATCATGGGTATCTGATATGACTGCAATTAACATTCTTTACACCCTATACGAGTTTGTATAATTTGCTTTATTTAACTATTATAATAAAAAGCATAAAAATCTTGTTTAGTTAAAAAGATATATTAAGTAGTTTTTTATATTTATAGCAAGATATATGAAAAAGTTGTATACGTTATGATTGAAGAATTCCTTAGAAAAGAAAAATTAGCTATTGATGAAGAATTAGCTAAATATTTTAATAATTTGAATAATATTGAGCACGAAATACTCCTAAAAGATTTTATCTCACAATTGCAGGAGTTTATATTGAATAAAAAAGCAAAAAGACTTCACTCCATATTACTAATTGCAGCATTTATTGGAATTGTAAATCCAATTTATTTAAGTGAACAGATTGAACAAATTCGAAAAGTTTCTTTAGCAGTAGAATTATTACATAGTGGTCATTTAATACATGATGATCTTATAGATGATGAAGAACAAAGAAGAACTAAACCAACATTTCATATTCAGTTGAAAAAAGAGATAGAAAGAGTTTACAAAAATCTTGAATTTTCTCATAAAGAAGATATTATTGAAATGTATGGGAGAGATATGAGCATTTTGGGTGGAACTCATGGATACCTGTTAGGATTGAATGTACTTAAAAATTCAAAATTTCCTGATCAATTGAAATTATTAGCAATAAATGAATATACAGAAGCAATGGATTTTTTAATTAAGGGTCAGATAATCGAAGAATATATGAATTATCATAATATTACTATGACTTTAGAACAATATCTTAATATTGCTGAAATGCAAAGAGCAAGATTACTCGAAAAATCTGTTAAAGTAGGAGCAATTTTGGCTAAAGGAAATTTACACTATCAAATAAGGCCATTAAGTGAAGCTATGTTAAGAATAGGTCAAGCTTATGCTATTCGTGATGATATACTTGATTTGAAAGAGGATATAAAAAGAAAAATAAAGAAAAATTTTGTTTATATTTTAGCAATCCAAAATTCTAATGAGGAACAATCCAAAACTCTAAATGAAATATACCACATGGATGAATTATCGAAGGATGAGGTTAAAAAAGTGGAACTCATTTTTGCTGAAACAAATTCGGTCATTACAGCAGAACATTTCTCAAAAAATTTGGTTTCTCAGGGTAAAAATTATTTGAAGGATATTTATCCAGATTTAAA
>JAEOSD010000012.1 GCA_016840545.1 Promethearchaeota archaeon | reverse complement strand
AAAATAGAAGCCCATAAGTATTATCGAGAATCAATAGAGGTTATCAATGAGAAAGCCTCAAAAGTATTTAAGCTATTTAATATTAGTAATAAAAATTTTCATTTCCATCTAAAACGATATTATCCTAGTCATGTAGGATTAGGTTCAAAAACCCAATTATCTTTAGCAATTGCTACTGCCATAACGCGATTGAAAAATATTAATCAGATATCGCTAAAAGAATTAACTAAAATTGTAGAAAGAGGGGGAACATCTGGAATTGGGTGGCGCGGTTTTGATAAAGGAGGCTTTATTTTAGATGCAGGACATGATTTTGGAAAGGGAAAAGAAAAAGAAACTTTTTTACCTTCTTCAGCCTCAAAAAGTGCTGATCCCGCGCTGACAATTATTAGATATTCTATCCCAGAAAATTGGAGATTTGTGCTTGTTATCCCAAATATAGGAAAAGGAGCATATGGAGATGAGGAGATAAGTATATTTCAAAATTATGCCCCAATTCCAAAAGAAGAAGTAAATGAAGTCTCTCATCAAATTTTAATGAAAGTTATCCCTGGAATAATAAAACAGGATTTAGAATGTTTTGGGGAAGGTATAAAAAGAATTCAGAATATAGGTTTTAAAAAAATTGAAATTAGGCTACAACATAATGTTGTAAAAGATACTTTAAATTTTTTCGAAGAATATGGATTAAAAGCTTATGGTATGTCATCTTTTGGGCCTAGCGTAATAGGAATTACTGAATCTGAATCTGAAGCTAATAGTTTATTAAAAGAAATTCAGCTAAGATTGAAAGGAACAGGAGGACATATATATATTTGTAAACCTAATAACTGTGGAGCTAAAATTGAATATTTAGATGATGATTAATGTCAATAAATAATCATGAAAACTTATTTTCATCTGATCTCTCTGAAAGAGAAAGAGCCTGTTTTGAAATAGGAATAAAATTAGGTGCACTTTATCATATATTATGTGGGCTTCCTATATCTTCAAGTAAAGAGACTATTAATTCTATTGAGAGAGGAATTGAAGCTTCTATATCTTGCCAACCTTATGTTAAAAGTGTTAAAATAAAACTTGATCAAAATAAAATAATAGGAGATAAATCAACTGAATTTGCATATGATGAAATATCAGGTAAAATAATTAAAGCAGCGATCGAAGTTGAATATAAATCAGTAAAAGTTCTAGCGAAAGTAGAATGGATAGAAAAACTTGAATATCCATTAATGTATATTGAAAAAATTACTTAAATAGATGATTTTAACTCACGAATATATTCTTCTATAAGATCTATAGCTTTAAGTGCATCTTGATTTTTACCAAATCGTCTTATATTCTTAATATTTTCTTCAATCTTACTTTGAAAATCTGTAATTAAATCACTATTAAATGTTTCAAAGGCAATCTTCAACCTTGTGGTCAAAATTAATGTTTCTAAAGTTAAATTTTCAGCTCTATTAAAGAGTTTATATGATTCTTTAATTTTTACCAGTGATAGAATATTTAATCTAAATTCGGAAAGATTAATTTCTCCAAAAATATCTTTCCTAATTAATTGTAATTCTTTTTTAATTTCGCAAAATAATGTTGCCCACGCTTGATTAATGTATGGAATCTTACTTATTGATTTATTATACTCTCTAATGTCATAATAATTGTAATATTCTATAGGGAAAATTCTATATTTTTCAGAGAGATGTAGTCCCTTCAATGCTGCTAAAGCATATAAAAATATGCTTTCTACAAAATTTATACAAATAAGAGAATTTTGTTTTAAATTTTTATAAGTATTTGTATTAGGATAAGGCTCAATGCTTATTTCATTGTTGTCTCTTATTCTAATTCCCATACACGACGTATTTGGGATAAGTTCATTTTTTTTAATTGAAAAGGTAGTAGCTAATATTTCATATAAATAACCTTTTTTAAATCCAAGTTCTTGAAAATTTACATCCATAAATAAATTCACTTTAAAAAGGAACAGAATCTATAATTTACTCTAAATTCTTAAGTTCTGAATTGTTAAAAAACTTTCTAAAATAGAATTTTATAATTAGAAAAAAAAAAAAGATTTATTTGAGTCTCTGTTCAGATAAATTAAGATGATCCGTTTCTACTTCTACAAATGCTTCAAAAATCTCTTTCAAACGAGGATTTGAGGATTCTGATGCAGCTTGATTATAAAATTTTATTGCTCTCTCTTCTCGAGAATGTGATTCTTCAAGATTAGGTTTATATTCAGAAGCACATGCATCATATTTAGGAAGTTCCACCTTATCTAATTTGAGTATTTTTTTCCAGACAGAAGCATGTTCGTTTTCTACTTTTGCTAAGATTTTAAATAACTTTTGCCCCTCTAGTTTTGGAGTCTTATTACTTGCACATTTATAGAAAATTGTATTAGACACCTCGACTTCCAAAGCCCTTTCAACATTAGCTCGATCCTTATCATTAAGTTCAACATCCCAATCACCTGTATCATTATAATCTTTACCTTTGACCAAATATTTTTTATAAGCTCCACAAAAGGGACAACGACTTGGAGCTTTATCCCCAATATAAGCTTCTCCACAAATTTTACAGACAAACACATTTACAATAGTAATTTTTTCCACCATAAATTTATAGTTTTAATTTAATTTACTAGTAATTTTAGAAATTCTAAGATTTAATTTAAATTTTAAGAAATAAAACTTTTGAGATATTTAATA
Source organism: Promethearchaeota archaeon (assembly GCA_016840545.1). Classification (GTDB taxonomy): domain Archaea; phylum Asgardarchaeota; class Lokiarchaeia; order Sigyniarchaeales; family SOKP01; genus SOKP01. The sequence continues at coordinate 29,962 of JAEOSD010000012.1, read as the reverse complement.
TTTGATGACTTTATTAAGTTATAATGATTTCTAAAGCAATAGTTTTAAACTAATAAATATAAAAAGAATTGTTATACTTTCATATATAGATAATTTCAAAAATATCTGATTTTAATAGAATGAGAAGATCTATATCTCAGCTCAAGATGAAAGTCCTAGGCATAGATCCTGGCTCTCTTAGTTGGGATTTTTTTGGATTAGATGGCGATGAAATTATATTAGATGCTTCTATTCCTTCAAAAGAATTAATAAAAGAACCAAGTAAAGCTATTTCTATCATTAAATCTATTGAAAATATTGATTTGATGGTTGCTCCTAGTGGGTTTGGCCTTCCTCTCAAAAAAGTCGATGAATTGACTGAAAAAGACATTTTTTTTACTCTTTTAAAATTTAATAAAGAAGAAAAAAATAAATTAATAGGTTTAGGTGAAGTCCTACGCTTAATAAAATCTGAAAAAATACCTGGAGTAATTGTTCCTAGCGTCAAGCATTTACCTACCATTCCACGATATAGAAAAATCAATAAAATAGATATGGGTACAGCTGATAAGCTATGTTCTACAGTTACAGGAATTAGGGATCAAATGGAAAGATTAAATATTGGTCCTGAAAAAACTAATTTTATCATGGTTGAGATAGGTTACGGGTTTACAGCAGTTTTAGCAATTGAGAATGGTCAAATAATTGATGGGATTGGGGGGTCTAATATTATGGGATTTAGAGCATGTGGTAGCCTTGATGGAGAACTAGCCTATCTTATTAAAACAATTAAAAAGAAGAATATTTACAAAGGTGGCGTATCATATATTGCTGGGTATGAAGATTTAAGTCTAAAAGAAATTGCCTTATTAGCTGAAAGAGATGAACAGACCAGTATTGCTCTGAATGCTTACATTTCTAGTGTGAAGAAAGCAGTATATGCGATCTCTTCTTCGTTCTCTGAAAAACAGAAGATAAAGGAAATACTTATAGCAGGGAGAGGAGCTGATTTGAAATATTTAAGAGTAAAGATTTTAGTAAATCTAAATGATATTGCCCCTGTAAAACTGATGAAATCTTATAGTCACTTATCAAAACATGCTGCTCAAGGCGCTGCCTTCATAGCGAATGGATTGTTAGGAGGAAGATTTAAACCAATAATAGACAATTTAAAAATAAAAGAAGCGACGGGTTCAATTTTAGATGATATTTATATTCCATTTGATAAAAAAAAATTATTAAGTGATTTAAATTCCTAAAATTCTAATCATTACTGGTTTAAATAGTTATCCTCTAATAAAAAAAATAGTACAACCTATCAAAAATTTAGAAATTGAAGTTTATAAAGCTCAGATTTCAATTTCAGCATTTCTATCAGAGGAGATGGTAGACCAAATTATCTCTGAAATCCCTATTTCTGATTATGAATTAGTCTTACTTCCTGGGTTTGTACAATGGGAAAGTTCGTCATTAGAAAGAAAATATTCCCTCAAAATACGAAAAGGTCCTGAATTTGCCTCAGAATTACCAGTAATTTTTGAAAACCTACAAAATATCAATTTATCGAATAAAATCCCTGCTAATAAACTTTTTGAGATTTCTGGTGAAAAAGAATATCAAGAGATTATTAAAGAACAATATGGAATAGCAAAAAATAACATATCTCATCATACATTCTACATTAATGAAGAAAAGTCAGACCTAATAATAGGACGTAATTTACCTCCCCCAGTTATTGCTGAAATCGTTAACTGTACTGAGAGGAGTGATAAAAACATACTTAAAAAAGTGCAACACTATGTAGAATCTGGTGCTGATATTATAGATCTTGGCTGTGTTTCGAATAAGCCTAATCCAAATAGAATTAAAGAAATTATTAATCTTATTAGAAAAAATTTTAATGTTTTAATGAGCTTAGATTCAATGGAAAAAGATGAGATATTTGCCGCGGTTGATGAAGACATCGATATGATTCTTAGCCTTGATGCTGGAAATTATAAAGGTTGTTTAAATTTGCCTAAAGATATCCCAATAGTGATCTTACCCACAAATGTTAACGCAGCATATTTCCCTAAGGAACCGGAAACAAGAGTGAAAAAATTATTTGAATTGATAGATAAACTTCATAACCATGGTTTCGAGAAATTAATTGCTGATCCATTATTAGAAACCCCGATTTCCCCAGGAATCTGCAATTCTTTAGAAACCTATTTTATATATAAAAAAAAAGTAGCTAAAGAAAATTACACAAAATACGAATTACCGATGTTCTTTGGAATTTCAAATGTGGTAGAGTTAATGGATATTGATTCTGTTGGTATTAATGGTCTTTTGGCAAGTATAGCAATTGAATTAGATATGGGTATTGTTTTTACTGTGGAACATAGCACTAAATTAATGGGAGGTGTAAGAGAGCTAAAAGATTGTATTAAGCTCAATTATTTAGCAAAAAAAAAAACCATGCCTCCAATAAATTTAGGAATTAGCATTTTTAAAGCTAAAAAGAAGAAATCCCAAAAAATACCAAAAATTGCTCAAGAGGAAGCTATTATGGTAAAGGAACTAAATCTAGATTATAATCCTGATAAAAATGGGTATTTTAGGATATATATTAACCATTATACTAAGAAAATTTATGTATTATTCTATTCTAATGAACATAAATTAGATCAAATTTTTATAGGAGATGATGCGGAGTCGCTAAGTAAAAAAATTATTCAATTTAAACTAACTGAAAATTTAAATCACATAAATTACTTAGGAAGAGAGTTAAATAAAGCAGAGAATTGCTTACTTATGGGTAAATCTTATATTCAAGATGAATAAAAACTAATTTAATATTTCATCAATAATCCTTCCCTGAGACTCCATAAAAAATTTTATTTAATTTCTATTTAAATTTAAATGCAATTTATCATTAAAATTTAAAACCAGACACTTTTAAATTAGAAAGACTCATATTAGTTAACATACCTAAACAATAATAACCTATATTTTAAATGGATTTAGATTATGATTCCAAAAAATATGGATACTTTTCTCAAGGAAAGACTCCCAGAAGTTACCCTTAAAACTCGACTTAAAAGAGAGAATGGAAGGTGTTATTTAGAATTTAGTAATTTAGATGTCCATCTTCTTTCACGTTTAGGAGTTATTACTGATAAAGTTGGTCCTAAACTAGTTAGTTGTATGTGGGACGAAAAATCTCCATTAGAAATTGGCGGATATTTAATTGTAGATTCTCTTGCCATGGGAAGCCCTTCTATGGGAGGAATTCGAATGCTCCCAGATATCACACCATCAGATATTTACAATTTAGCTCGTGGAATGACTCTTAAAAATGCAGCAGCTAATCTTCCATATGGGGGTGGAAAATCAGGTATAGTTGCAGAGAGAAACATCTCAAAAGAACAACATGATGAGACAATTAAAGGATTTGCACGCTTAATCCAACGTTATAGGGGTATATATGTACCTGGACCTGATGTAGGGACTAATGATTCTGATATGAAAACAATTGCGATTGAAAATGGACTCGATAGTGCCGTATCAAAACCAGCAGATATGGGTGGAAATCGTATTGATGAACTTGGAGCTGCTGCTGGAGGTGTAGTGACTGCTCTACAAACACTGTTAGAAATAATGCCTAGATTGCGTGTTCTACCTCAATTCGCAAATTTGAAAATTCCAAAATTAGAAAAACTCACAATTTTAATTCAAGGTTTTGGTGCTGTTGGTGCTCATGCTGCACGTATATTAAAAGAAAGAATTCCTTTAGTTAAAATTACAGGAATTAGCGACTTAGAAGGGTATTTATATAATGAATCCGGTTTACCAGTATTAGAATTATATAATTTATGGAAGAAAGAGGGTCTTGTTACTACTTCCTATTTTCAGAGTAATGTTATTTTAAAAGGTTATAAACATCCTACAAAATTCTCAACAAATTCAAATAATTTATTACTCGAAGATGGCTTTTGTTTAATACCTGCAGCTCCTGTGTTTAATTATTTGGGGGTATGGCCAACTGAAGCTCCTTCAATGCTAGTAAAAAGAATGGGAAATTGGTCAGTAATAGTTGAGGGAGCAAATACTTATTCCCCTGACCCAAATAGGAAAGCTGCTCGAATACGTATGGAACAAATTGTATATCGTGAAAAAGGAGTTATGATTGCAAATGACTACTTAGTGAATTCTGGGGGAGTAATCTATGCTGCCCAAGAACATTTAATAAAAACACCTGATCATCTCCAAATACCTGAAGAATATCTTGGAAACCGTAAGGCTGTTGAAAATTGGTTAGCTAATCATGCTAAAGAATTTGAAGAATTATCAAAAAAGCGTTTAGTAGCCGGTGAGGGTTATAGAAAAGAGGTAATTAGCCGTAATATGATTGAATTAGTGGATTTATTATCAAGGAACCCAGATATACTTCCTTGTGTTGCAGCAGAGAATATAAGTCTACAACGCCTAACAGCAAAAGAAAGTGAAAGAACAGCTAAAGATATTATGGTTCCAATACCAACTATTGATGTAAATAGTAGTGTTCAAGAAGCAGCATCATTAATGATTGAAAAAAACAGTGGAATAGTTGCTGTACTCTCTGAAGGTAAGCTTGTAGGCGTTATGACCGATTGGGATATTACCAAATCTACTGCTGAAGGTATACAAGAGGTTTCGCTTGATAAAATTATGACGAAAGAAGTAATTAGCGCCTCACCTGATTTTGCAATTTTAGATATTATTCGAGAATTAGAACAATTTCAAATATCTGCAATGCCGGTAGTTAAAGATGGTGAAGTCTTAGGTAAGGTTAGCTCGGATTTAATTGCACAACGTTATATTTTAAACTATCTACAAACACATGAAACTTATTAAATTAATTAACATTAATAATATTTTACAATATTATATAACGTATTTCTTTGAGCTGGTCGTTTCCCAGCACTTTTTATGATTTTGATGATTTCATCTGGTGATAAATATTCTCCAAATTCAGCACCAGCACTCTTAGAGATATTTTCTTCCATTAATGTTCCTGAAAAGTCATTGACTCCATAATTAAGAGATACTTGTGCAAATTTTGGGCCTAATTTTACCCACGAACATTGTAAATTATCAATAAAATTATTAAAAAACAATCTTGCAACACAAAATAATTTCAAGTCTGCCATTCCATAACTCAATCTTAATGGAAAACCTTTTAATCTAGCTAAAATTGGTTTTTCTTTAACAAAAGGTAAAGGTACAAATTCAGTAAAACCATGGGTTTCTTTCTGAATATTTCTTATAATTTCTAAATGCTTAATCCTATCTTCCAATTCTTCAATATGTCCATACATTATTGTTGATGTTGAGGAGATTCCTAAATTATGAGCTATAGATATGATGTCGATCCATTGAGTTGTGCTTATTTTATTTGGGCATATAATTTTTCTTATTTTATCAACTAAAATTTCAGCAGCAGTTCCAGGTATTGAATCTAAACCTGATTTTTTCAAAATTTTTAGAGTATCTTCAATGCTATTACCTGATAATTTAGACATATAGTATATTTCTTGAGGCGAGAATGCATGTATATGAATCTCGGGATTCACTTTTTTTACAGCTTTTAAAAGATCTAGATAAAAATCAAATTTTAATTTAGGATGTATACCACCTTGAATACATACTTCAGAACAGCCATAAAAATTAGCTTCCTGAACTTTCTTTCTTACTTCCTCAATGGTTAATAAAAAACCTTCTTTACTTGTAATAGGAACACTGAAGGAACAAAATTTACAGCCTTTTTGGCAAATATTTGTAAAATTTATATTCCTATTTATTACAAATGTGACTATATTCTGCTTTTTCTTAAAACAAATTTCATCTGCCGCTGCTTGTAATGCTCTAAATTCTTTTCCTGTCACCTTAAGCAGTTCTAAAGCTTCTTGAGAAGTAATTTCTTCTGATTCGAGAGTCTTCTTTAATATTGATTTAATCTTTTGCCTAATTTGACTATAAATCTGTACCATTTAAATTAATATTATCTATAATTTTTTTAATATTTACTGGACAGAATTCCGATTTTTGTATATATTTTTCATAAATTGGAAATCTTTCTTTTAGTTTATAACCTAAATTTCTACAAATAGTTGTTAAATTATTAATTTGAGGCCATAAATGATCAGGATTGATATAATCAATTGTAAATGGAGAAATGCCTCCAAAATCATTGACTCCTAACTCGATTGCTTCTTTCTCATATCCTCGTATTAAATTAGGTGGTACTTGGATGGCAATCTCGTTTCCAAATATCAGTTTTGCAATGCCTACTATTTTTAGAGTTTCTTCAATAGATATAGGATTTTCTGGATGATATTGAATTCCTTCTTTTCCTATAAAGTTTTGTATTATAACTTCCTGAATATGGCCATATTCTTCATAAATTTCTTTGATTAAGTTAAGATCTCTAATCCTATCTTCGAAATTTTCACCTATTCCTAATAACAAACCTGTGGTGAACGGAATTTTTAACTTTCCCGCATTCTTAATATGGGTTATTCTTTTTTCTGGTAATTTACCTGGCGATAATTCATGAACTCCACCTTTTTTGAATAATTCTAAGCTAGTGCTTTCTAACATTAGCCCCATGCTGGCATTAAAATTTTTTAATTTATCTAATTCCTCAAGAGTAAGTACTCCAAAGTTGGCATGAGGCAAGAGCTTAAAATCCAAAAGATAAGAACAAATAGCAATAATAAAATGCATATAATCATTATATTTTCTCTCTGATAATTCTCGTTTAACCTCGATGAAGCTATCTGGTCTTTCTCCAGACATTAATAAAGCTTCCTTACAATTTGACTTTATGGCTTTTTGAATCAGTGTAATAATTTGCTCATTTCCTATAAGAATGACATTACCGTTAGCATCTAGTTTAGGAACTTTATAATTATAAAAACAATATTTACATTCATTTTGGCAATAATTTGATAAAGATAAGGTGAAATTTTTTGAAAACGTGATAGTATGTCGACTCTCATCTGATAATGAGGATTTTATCTCTGTTACTTTTTCTTTTAGTTTTCGGATTGAAAGATTTTTATAATAATTTGTATTTTTACTCATTTTACCCTCTTTTATATTTTAAAATAACATAATCCTCCCTATGATTAAGATCAACGAGTTTAAACCTTTGAGCTTGGAGCATATTTTCAAAGCCATCACCATCAGCTAACGTGATAGAACTTTTTCCTCCTATAATCCATGGTGCTATAGTTAGTCTTATTTCATCCACCAAATCTTCCTTAATAAAACTCCAATTTAGATTCCCTCCACCTTCTAGAAGAACAGATTTAATCCCTAAATTATATAAATTTGACATTGACTTTTTAAGATCTACCCGTGAACTTTTTCCGTTCCTCATTACTTTTATGTTTTTAGCTTCAAATTCTTTAACTTTTTCTTGATGTACATTTTCTGTAGTACATATTATTGTAGGATAGGTTTCTGGTTTAAAATTTATCACCTGTGAATCAATTGGAATGGATAAATTACTATCTATAACAATACGATAATAACCCTTATGTTCATAAAATTTAATATGAAGTTTAGGATTATCCTTTAAAATTGTATTTTTTCCAACCATAATCGCATCTACTTGAGTTCTAAGTTTATGAACTTCTTTCCAATCCTCTTCATCTGATATTTCAGAATCTCCCGCTTTTGAGGAAATCTTCCCATCAATCGTCATGGCTGCATTTAAAATAACATAAGGTTTTTTAATGTTTTTCATGAACAAGTTTACCCCTTACATATGTTTTTTTAATATTAAATGAATTAGTTCTTCCAATGATTAAGGCATAAAACGTATCAATATTTAATTTTGGTGTATAGTAATTAGGGTTATTTAAATCAATTATAAAGAAATTCGCATTTTTCCCTTCTGATATCGAACCTATCCGACTTTCAACATTAAAGATTTTAGCAGCATTAATTGTAACCATCTTTAGCAAATCTTTCCCTGTTACTTTTATGTTCTTGTCCATTACTCTTAAGATCCGGTATAAGTACCGCAATTCTTCAAATAAATCAGGATTATTAGCCATTACATTATCTGTTCCGATTGCTAAGGGTATTTTTAGTTTTATAATATTAGTTATTGGTGGAAAACCCGCTCCAAAATATCCATTACAACGTGGGCATAAAATTAAGGCTTTATTTTTTTGTACTAAAAGTTTTAAATCTTTTTTAATGAATTGAGTTCCATGAATGAATATATCGACTATATTATCATTAAAAATTTGATTTATTAAACTGTTATTCCTTTTTAGTTCAGCAACATGACAAGCAACAATTTTTCCAGACACCGCTTTACATTTTCTTAGGATTTCTTTAACTTCTGGATAAATAGCTTTATAACTAGGTAAACCTATCCCATCTGCTAATTGGAAAATCTTTTTAATCTCTTCTTTCTGTCTAAATCTTCCTAATATTAAAGAATCAATAATTTTTTCTCTTTCTATAGCTTCATATAAAACCTTAAGTCCGTCAATTTCCCCTTCTCTAAAATCGATAAAAAATGTAATTCCATTTGATAATAATTCTAGTATTGCCTTTTTAATCCCTTTTATTATCTCTTCTTTTGAAGTTACATTGAATAGGAGATGTTTAATACCATTTGGAGGAGCGACAACGCTTTTTAATGCTCTGTTAAACCCTTGTTCCTTAGCAAAACTATCTCCAATGTGAATGTGAGAATTGATTAATCCGGGTACTAATAATAAATTTGAATTATTATCTGAAAGTTGGATTGTATCTCCTACATTCTTATACGAAATACTCTTAAAATTACCACTTTCACTAATTAGAATTTTAATATCTTTTTTTAGTTCTAAGTTATCACCAATTAAACCATAATTACTAAAAATTTCTGAACTGTTCATGAGAAAATAAAATTAATTTTACATTATATCAAAAAATAATTTAATTGAATAATAATTATTAGAATTGGTAGAAGCAAATAAATATCGGTGATTTTTAATCAATCTGTTTAAAAAGGATTTACAAGACTCAATTTCGACAGTAGACATTCCTATAGATAAAGTAGGAATTGTAGGAGTAGAAAAAAAAGTAGATATCATTCAAGAAAATAAAAAATATTCTTTTTATCCTAAAATTTCAGCATTAATTTCATTACCCAGACACAAAAGAGGAATCCATATGTCTCGAACATCTGAAACTATTGAAGAAATTATAAATGAAGTAATATTCAAACCAACTCCCTCTGTAGAAGTAGTAGGAGATAGGATTGCTCGAAAATTATTACAAAAACATTCATATACGGAAAAAGTTGAAGTTAAACTAGAGGGTAAAATTATAGTTCAAGCAAAAGATGATAAGCAACGAACAATACAAAAAGCATATAATATAAGTTCCTTTGTGAAAGCTTGGAAGAACCAACAGAAAGAAATTGACTTTAATTACTTTATTGGAGCAAGCGCCGTTGGAATGACAGTTTGTCCGTGTGCAAAGGAAATGAGTCAAGAATATGCTGAGGAAATTATTAAAAATAGAAGTGATATAAATATTCCTGATGATACAGTACAAAAACTTCTCAATATTTTACCCTTTAGCTCACATAATCAAAGATCAACTGGAACTATAATAGTGCAAATAAAGGATTTAACTAATCTTAAGATTGATGTGTTAGATATTATTGAAATAATTGAAGATTCAATGAGCGGAAAAATGCAATCTGTATTAAAAAGACCAGAGGAAGCTAAACTTGTCAGAAGTGCTCATTTAAAACCATTATTTGCCGAAGATGTAATTAGAGAAATGGCAAAAAATTTTATTATAAGAAATTTTCCAAATTTAGAGGATGATTTTAAAGTTATCTTTAAAATTGAGAGTTTTGAATCAATTCATCCACACAATGTTTATGCAGAGTTAGTGACTACTATTGGAGATTTAAGAAACAATATCAAATTAATAGGATAATTCTTCAAACGAATATTATGTAATTATTAGCTTAACTATCTTTTCTTCTTTAAAAAATGCCTATAGATAATTTGATAATTTTTTATACTAATTATTCTAGGATTACGTTTAAATGTGGATGGAATGGGAGTACTACATCTTGAACAGAGATTTGAGGTTCTTAGCCAATCTTTAAATTCATCAGCATGAGCCGGATATCTACAATTTGGACATACAATTATCCCCCTGCCATTATCATCGGGGAGTTTTGGCAGTTTAAAACAAAAAATACATTTAAAATCATCTTCTGACAGATATGATGCTCTTGGTTTATATTTATTTAAATTTATAGCTTTTGAAGTTGTTTTTACGGCTCTAGTTCTAGTAGTTTTGGTTGTTCTAGTTTTTTGCCTATGGGAAGTAGGTGTTGTTCTAGATGAGTGAGATCTAGATCTTGTTGTTTGAGTTATATTTCTTCTTGAAGGTGTTGGAGTAGTTCTAGTTGTTGTACGTACCCTTTGCCTTTGAATTGTAGGAGTACTTAATGAATTTATGCTTCTAGTACGTTGAGCAATGTAATCTCGAGTTAATGTTGGAAGTGTTCTATGTGAACTAGCTAATCCAAAAATAATAAATATCAATAACGATGCAATGAATAATAATAAAAGATTTAGATTTAAAGAGAAATGAAGAGGGGTTATAGGAGAATCATAAAATTCTATAATAGTATAAAACATCACCCAATAAATTATTATAAAAAGAATAACTGTGGAAGTTAAAATATATCCTAATGTTCTAGCTTTTACTGACTTGGTTCCAAAATAGATTACATTATATTTCTTAAAACAACGATATAAAGAATAAGAACCATATAATATAAATGGAAATCCAAAAATGAGACTCCACCAACTAAAATATAGATTTGAACCTTCAAGAAGGTTTTCACCCAATATACCTGTAAAATACCCCCAGATGGAGTAAAAAATTCCGATAAATAAAGGAATAATTACAAAAAAAGCAGTATTGTGTGGTGAATTAAATTCGCGATAGTGTTTTATATTTTCAAAAATTTTAACGGTAAAAATTATCCATAAACCAATAAAGATCCAGGTTAAAAAAATATTTAAAGAAATTGAGATAGAACTATGTATTATACCAATTATCAGAAAAATGACAAATATTATCACTGAAACCTTCTTTTTAACCATGGTTTAATTTTCACCAAAAAATATTATTCATCATATTCTAAATAAGCAGGTTTACCTTCAATAATTGGATTCATAAATTCTAAAATTTCTGGCAACATTCTCACATCTAAATTTCCTTTAACGTCAAATGGTACTGAAAACCACTTCTTTGATTTAAAATTCGCACGATAGATTTCAAATCCTAATGAAGTGCCATCAATTTGGTATGGATCTATAACTAACGCAATTGCTTTATCCCATAATTTTTGATATCTTGCTTGAGTTCCTAAATCTTCTTTAGACATGAAACATCCATATGAAGGATGGGAATGATACCATCCACAAATAAAAAGGCTATTCTTTTTTATGTCTTTAAATGCTCTAACGTAATTTTTATAATCTTTAATTTCAGCATACACTGCTGTACCATGCCCCATTGGATAGGCATCTTCCACATGAAGGACTCCATTAGCATTATCAAATTTTCCAGCAAGCAATCCAATCACTTCAACCCATTCCTCTCTTCGAATTTTAGAATGAGCATATTTTAATGAATGACTAGCGATCTTAAGGATAGCTTTTACGGTTAGAGCTATTTTTGCTTCTGCTTTGTCATTTTTAGCATATGTTATTACTGGTTCCATTGGTATGGGTTCAAGTCTGGCTTTAACTATTTCTGAATGCTCTAATGGCTGGGTTTCAAGAAGTTCGGAAGTTAATTCTTCCCTTAATTCTTCTTCTAATTGTAATTCGGTATATATTTCTTCAAGCAATTCTTTTTTAATTTTCTCTTTAATTTTTTGCTTTATTGCTTCTTTGATTAAATTGTTTTTCTCGTCAATATCCATAATGATTTCACCACTTGTTCTTAGCGTACTTCTTCACTAAATTTTTAACTTTTTTCTCGAAAAATTTAGGATTTTTCATCATTTCTATTGCTGCTTTTTTATTAAAAACATCTGTTGGGTTTACATATTTACCCCGGGTATTTAACATAGCAATTATTGCTTGAACTACTGTAACAGCAGTTTTTGAAGGACTCCATCCACCCTTTTTACCAATTAAGGAAGGATCTATTAATGCTAGACAAATATTTCTCTTTCCTTTATATTCACTTGGTTTTGGCCAAAAATTCGGATGCCAAATTGGAGTATGCATTCTTACAAAAGGAGGCTGCTTAGGATACTGAGCAGGGAATCTCATTTCTAGTTTAAAAAGTCCCCCAGCAAAGACAGTACCTTTAGGGCCTTTAATTGTGATAGCTAAATGATCAATACTCTTTTTTTTAGAATTAAATGGTTTCAGTTGAACTATAGTACCAACTTTAAGCATTTTTTTTAATCCAGCAAAATCGCGGGAAACGCGACTACTTCTTATACTCATTTTCTCAACCCTTTTTGTTTTTCTCTGCTTTTATAATAAAAATTTTCTCTTTTATATATGTTTTTTTTATTAAACTTTTATAAAATATATATTTTGACTACAATTTCATTTTAATTTTAAGGTTACATAAATTTCTCCACCCTTAAACCCTGCAACTGTAATAAATTCGTAATTTCTTAAACCATTTTCAATAGTGTTCTGTTCTAAATCAATTACTTTAATATCATTGAAATCCAATAAGGTTAGCACAGGTTCAAAATCAGGCTCCTCTTCAAATCCGTTTTTCTTTAATGTCTTAATTATATTTATACATGGCGATTGAGATCTCATTTTTATAGCTACTCTTCTAACAGATTTACCACATTGAGAACATTCTGGATTTCTCGGTTTTTCAATATGGTATAATTTCATCGTCATGGCATTAAAAATCACATAATTTTTAATAGGTTCTCCTAATCCTTTATGACCTTTTTTCCAATGAAGAATTTTTACTACCTCATGTGATTGTAAAGCAGAAATAACTGCATTTATGGTAATTATTCCAGGATCATGCCTATCAATGATTTTTATGATATCATCTTTAGTGTATTCAGGTAAGAAATTATGTTTATTGACCAATTCATTTGCAACTTTTTGAATAAACTTAATATCATTTATATCTTTTGGATTTGGATCTCTATCAAACTTTTCTTTAAATGCCATATCTCCTTTAAAAACACAATGAATCCTTTTTCTGGGGACTCCAACAACTGTACAAGCTGCCATTTCATCACTTTCGCTTACTGGTAATGGATTGCACTCATAACAAGCATTTTGATACGGAAAGATAGTGTAAATATGACCATGATAACCTGATACTCCTGCATCTACGAGTGGTTTTCTAAATCTTATGCATTGAGCATTTAAGTTCAAGCGCGCATTCATTGAATCAAGGCCCCCAATTACAACTTCAGCAGCTTGATATAATGCAGGATTTAATCTTTCTAGAGATGTATGATATCCCTTAACAATGATATTAGGGTTAATTTCCTTTAGTTTTCGAGCAGCAACAACTGCCTTAGGTTCTCCTATCTTCGCATCTGTGAAAAGAATTTGACGATTCAAATTAGAATGTTCAATGATATCTAAATCAACAAGATCTAATTGGCCTAACCCTAACATGGCTAAATTTTTAGCAATTTCACATCCTAAACCTCCTACACCAACAATTAACACTCTCGAGTTTTTTACTAATTTTTGGGACCAGCCCTCGAGACGAAACTGGCGATCATACAAATCTCTCTCTTTTACTGACAATGCTTTTGCAAAAAAATCTGAATCTTTATCCAATATTATCACCATTAATAATAATAAAAAAAATAAAAAAAATGAAGGACTTAATGCCTTCATATTATACTTTATGTAGAAAATTATATAAGTTTACCCAGCAGTACTCGCAGGAATCAAAAGAATATCGTCGCCATCATTTACATTATAATCTTTTAATTGACTATTTTCATCCATCGTAACTCCACCAGATGATAAATGAAAATCATTAGGATCAAGGCCATATAAATTTCCTAATGTTTCCTTAATATCACTTACATGATTAGCATCATTTACCGTTAATTTTTCCTTCTTTTCACCAGGTCCAATGGTTGACGTAAAATATAAAGTCAATTTCTTTCCTGCTGAAGGAGTTTTAGTAGATGGTGTTTTAGATTTAACGGGTTCTAATTCCTCATCAAAATTTTCTTCAAAACTCATTTATTTCACGACTTTTTTTTTATTTTGTAATTTTTTATTTTTTAAGTTTAATAAAATCGCATTAAAACGATATTATAAAACCCATTGGAATGAATTTGAAGTTTTTTTAGTTTTTATTAAAAATAAAAAGATACCTATTTGGATGCCTAAGAAATTATATTATAAATTGAATGAATGCCTAATAATAATATAAGGTGTAAAATAATGTTGCAGAAGGAATTTATATTTAGAAAATCCAAATATTTTAACAATATACAAGTATAGGCTTATGAACTCTACGAATAATGTCAAATCTATTGTTCTTGAATTAGTAAAAGAATATTTAGAAAAAAAACCGTTCTTTTCAATAGAAGACATTGTTGTATTTATTAACAATAGGGTAAAATCAAATCCGTTTATCAACAAAGCTAAGATTGAAATCACAATTAAAAATCTTATTAAAAAGAGAATAATAATTCCTGGAACAAAATTAATGAAAAATAATATTATTGAACATCCATTAAGGAATGAAATCTTTAATTACATAAAGAAAAATCCGTCAAATATTAATGAAATAATGAATGCTCTAAATATCGGAAGTAATCAGGCTTTATGGCATCTATCCTGTTTGGAAAAATTTCGATTTGTTAGATCAAAAAAAATTAACAATCGAAGAATTGTTTTTAAATACGATTCAAATCCAGAACTTGACGAGCTCTATTATTATTTAAATTTGGCTATTATTCAAGAAATAATTAATTTTATGAAAAAGGAAGATAAAGCACTAAAAATTACAGAAATAGCAACTAGCTTAAAAAAGAATCATAATATAATTAAAAAATATTTATATATTTTAAAAAAACTGAAATTAATAAAAATTGAAAAAGAAAAAAAAAGAATTACATTCAAATTAGATACAGAGAAATATTCTAAAGTTAAAAAAACAATTCAAGGTGTATGAAAATAAAAACTTCAAATTCATTCCAATTGAATTTAAATTTTAAATTATGTATTAGAAATTTAGATAATAATTTAATAAAAATATCATGAAGAAAAAGCATAGAGTTTTAAGTACTATAACTCTTTACATTATTTTTATAATTATCTATATGGCTTTTTTCTTATTCCGTATAGAAAGTATTCCTTTATTTCTCTTTCTAGTTATCGGTAGTGTTTCAGTACTATCCACCAGTACTATCTATACAATTATTCAATCTGCGAGCAGTGAAGATGAGAGGATAAGCGAGAAAAAATATGTCAAAAAACCCAAATCGATTAAAAATAAACCTATTGATCTTATTGAGGATTATATTGATGCCATGCCTTCAATAGAAGATTATGTTGAATCAAATGAATCATATGATAATATGGAAATAATGAATAAATATATTTTTTCTGTGTTTAATGAGGAAGAATTAGAAAAAATAAATCTTTTAGAATTATCAAAAATGGATAAAATAATGTTTATCAGAGAAATGTTGTATTTTGATAAACACGAGAGAAAAATATTAATCGAAAATATGTTGAAAAACAGGGATAAGACTGACGAGGGGATAATTTATACACCTCCTACAAATTTTATTGAAAAGGAAGACCAGATACGAGTTTATATAAGATCATTAGTTGAGCCAGGTGAAAAAACAAAAATCATTATAATTGATACAACAGAATTAATATTTAGTGTTAAAGAAAGAATTGGAACATTATTTGACTATATTTTAGAAGATTTTCTTTTATCCTCTGGAGGAATATTATTGCACGAAAACTCACAAATAAAAGATTATGCTATTGATGATGATGACGAAATTGCTCTGATTCCATCAAGAAAAGAAAAAAATTTAAAAAAGAAAAACTAATAAGATAAAGATTTTTTTTAACCAGCAGTACTTGCTGGAATTAATAGTATATCTTCTCCATCATTCACATTATATTCACTTACATTTGAACTCTCATCCATGGTAATTCCACCTGAAGATAAATGAAAATCAGCAGGATCTAAACCAAATAAATTCGCAACAGTCTCTTTTATATCCCCAACACTGTTTCCTGTGTTTATGAGCAATTTTTGCTTTTTTTCACCAGGACCTATTGTTGACATAAAATAAACTGAAATCTTTTTTCCTGCCGGAACAGCTTTAATTGTTGGAGTTTTAGTCTTAACCTCTTCCGCTGGAGTTTTTGCAGAAGGTTCTTCTAATTCTTCATCAAGTTCTTCATCAAATTCATCATCAAGTTCTTCATCAAATTCATCATCAAATTCATCATCAAATTCTTCATCAAACTCCATAAAAAAACACCAAATTATTCGAATTATTAATTTTATTGAGATTTTTAATTATTTTTTGTAATTTCTTAATAAAAATAATGGAAGTTATAATATATAAATAGAATCTACAAGAAATACAAAAAGAGCCTAATTTCAAATTGCAAACACTTTAGAGTTAATATTAATATAATTTAATTAAGAAATTAAATGAATTAAAGAAATATCATGAATGATAAACCAATTCCTAAGTATCAAATTCGAGAGAAAACACCAGAAGAAGAAATCGAAATGATTCAAGATACAAGACTACTTAAAAAGATAAAGGAAGAAAGGATAAAGTTAAACAGAGAGAAAAGCGATTGGGAAAAGGTTATTAAAAAACTTGAAGGATATCAAGATAATATAAAAGAACTTGAAAAAAAGAGAAAAGAGAAAGAACTTGAAGTCAAAAATCTTCTAAACCAACGTGAAAAGTTAAAAAGTGAATTAGAAAGAATGAAAAATGGAATAAAGCAACATAGAAATAATCTAAGTTTAAAAGAAAGAGAGTTAGATCAAAAAAATGCCGACCTAGATAAATATCAAGAAAAGTTAGATAGACTAAAAGACGCTTTAGAAAGTGAGAAAAAATATTTAGAAAGAGAAAAAACAAGAGCAGAAGTTCGTGTTAAAGAGATTAAAACTAAAATACCTGGAATGGAAAGAAGAGAAAATGCATTAGAGAGAACAATTGAAAAATTAGAAAATGAATTAATGGAGTTGAGAAATGAAATCAAACATCTTTCAAAAGAAAGGGATAATTTAAATAAAGAAATCAATGATCTAAGAAAAAACATTTTTGATGAAAAAAACCGGATTGATGATGAAAAAAGAAAATTAAAAGATGAAAAAGAAAAAAATCGTATTAAAAAAAAAGATCTAAATCTTAAAGCTCGTGAAATTGATAAAAAAAAAGAAGATTTGGAAAACTTCAGAGATAAAATTGAAAATGATGTAAGAAATTTGGAAAAAAAGAAACAACAACAAGAAACAAGATTAAAAGAGCTAAATAGGAAAGTTCCTAAAGCGGAAGATACTTTTTATTCATTAGAACGCAAGATTCGTGATTTGGAAGATAAACAAAAAAGATTAAATAATGATTATAAGCAGTTAGTAAAAGAAAAGTCGATGATAGACACTGAAAAAAATGCTATTAGAAGAGAAAGAGAAAAATTAGAAAAAGATAAAGAGAGGTTCCTTAGAGAAAAAAGAGATTTTGAGAAAGAATTGAAAAAAGTTCAAGAGATACCAAAATATAAAATCAAATCTAAAACTCCTTCAAAATATTAATTATTACTAATGGGAGATTTATGAAAATTCATAAAGGAATTGAAGGAGATTATATAGAAACTAAAAATGATAACTTTTTTTTCGATGTGAAAGGGGTCCATCACCCTTCTGATCGAAAAATTTGTTTTATACGTTTTTATCCTCATCTAGATGGAGATCGAATTAAAAATGGAAAGAAATTTAAAAAGATCTATGATTTACAAGAAAGATTCTCCTTCCTAAGAAATAATCATCCAAATTATTTATTCTTCTCTAAACAATTTGATTTAGAGCTACAATGTGTTAAAAATGAGGATATTAAAGAAATTTATACCCCACGAGAATACTATAAAGAGTTATCTCAGAAATTTAATCCTAACCATCTTGAAAAATGTTCTAAAGAGCTTTGTGAATTACTTATCGAGAATTCATTACTCCCATATGGTTCAATCGGTATAACAGGTTCACAAATGGTTGGGTTAAGCAAAAATCAATCTGATATTGATTTGATTGTTTATGGAACAGACATAAGCCGAAATTTCCAAAATAAGCTTGCTATTATCCTGGAAAAAGATAAATATTGTAGAAAATATACCAAAGAAGAATACCGCACTCATTATGGATGGAGAGTAGGAGGTTCAGGAATATCATTTGAAAATTTTTTAAAAAGTGAGAGAAGGAAACTCCATCAGGGCATGTATAAGAGATTTGAATTTTTTATAAGATATATAAAAAGTCCTGAAGATTGGAAAGGAACTTACTATGATTATTCATATAAAAATATGGGAAGAATAAAATTAAAAGCAAAAATCATTGATGACTCCAATGCTATCTTTACACCTTGTTCCTATAAAATAGAATGTATAAAAGCTTACAATAATATATGTATTTCAAAAAATATTAAATTGGATGATATTATTACGATAAATTCCTTCAGAGGAAGATTCTGTGAACATGCAATTAAAGGAGAAACTGTTTTTGTTGAGGGAAAGTTGGAAAAAGTCATTTTTAGGAATAATAAGGAATATTTTAGAATATTATTAACAGATCAAAAACAAGATAAAATGATGATTTTAGAATAAAATTAAGTAAAATCTAAAAAAATAATAGGCATCCCTCATTATAAATGATAGAATTAAGAAACAAAAACTATGATTGAACGTTATATTAAGGCAACTGAACTAGATTCAGACGATCCTGATGCGTGGATTAATTTAGGGGATGCCTATTATAATGAAAATGATTTTGATAATGCAATTAGGTGTTATCAAAGAGCTGTTGAGATATATCCTTATTTTTCTGAAGTTTGGAATAATATTGGATTAGCTCTTTCAATGAAAGGAGAATCAGATAAAGCGATTGAGTATTATGAGAAGGCTCTTGAGTTGGAACCTGAAGATGCTACTGTATACTACAATATTGGTTTTGCTTATGAAGATAAAGAAGATTATCCTAACGCATTAGAATATTACACGAAAGCTTTAGAATATGACCCTAGTAATACCGATGTTTTAAATAATATGGCTTTAATATATAGAGGAGAGAAGCAGTATCATATGGCGACTGATTGTTATGAAAGAGCCTTAAAAATTAATCCAGATGATTCTTTACTTTACAATAATCTTGCTATACTTTCTTACGATCAACAAGATTATGATAAGGCTCTTCTTTATTATAAAAAAGCATTAGAATTAGATTCTGATAATGCTGATTTATGGTGTGAATTAGCAGATATTCTTTTTGAATTAGAAAATTATGATTTAGCGATAAATTATTATAAAAGAGCAATAGAGATTGATCCGTTGTGTGTTGAGGCTTTAAATGATTTAGGGCTATCTTATAACGTAAAAGAAAAATATAAAGAAGCCATAACCTGCTTTCAAGAAGCTTTAGAAATTTTACCAGATGATCCAATATTATATGATAATTTGGGATTTAGTTATTATGCATTACAGGATTACGATAAAGCAGTTTATTATTATAAGAAAGTTTTACTAAAAAATCCTAATAATACTTCTACAAGAATGAAGTTAGGAGAAATTTATTGCGATATTAAAAGAGATTATAAAAAAGCAATTCAACATTTTGAAAAACTTCTTAAATTAAAACCTAAAAATTTAGATTTCTGTGAAACTTTAGCTTTTTGTTATGAAAAATTACGTCTGTATGAAAAAGCCAATAAATGCAGAGAAATGAGTTTTAAATGAACAAATCATTAGTCTTCTTAACTTTTTTATTTTATTAAAATAATTGAATTACCATGGATTTGTTTAATTGTGATCTTCATATTCATTCACCACATTCTATTGCAGTATCTAAATCATTAAATTTAGATACAATGAGAGAAACCTGTAAAAAGAAAGGGCTTCATATTTTGGGTACTGGTGATGCTCTACAACCAGACTGGCTTAAATATTTAGAAGAAAATCTAAAGCGTAACAGTGATAGAGCATATTATTATAAGGATATCTCGTTTATTTTACAAACTGAAATTGAAGATAAAGATAGTGTCCATCATGTGGTGCTTTTTCCTAATTTTGATTCTGTTAAACAAATACAAAATAAACTGGAGCCTTACTCTAAAAATATTCTTGATGAATGGGGAGGACGTCCAAGGGTGAATCTATTTGGTGCAGAGTTAGTAGATTTAATATCCGACTCTGGTGGTTTGATTGGACCTGCCCATGCATTTACTCCATTTAAAGCAATATTTCGCCAAAATAAATATATTACATTAGAAAGTTGCTACCAAGATACTGTAAAAAAAGTAACTTTTCTGGAATTAGGATTATCTGCTAATACAGAATTGGCTGATCGTTTAGAATCTTTAAAAAATGTCACATTTCTAAGTAATAGTGATGCTCATTCTCAAGATCCACGTTCTTTAGGCCGAGAATTCAATCAATTAGATATCGAAAATCCCTCCTTCGATGAGATTGAACTTGCCTTGAGAAGAAAAGAAGGGAGGAAAGTAACACTCAATGTAGGATTACATCCTAAACTTGGAAAATATTATAATATGTTTTGTAATAAATGTAGGAGAAGGGTTTTATTTAAAAAAAGTAAAAGCGGTATTTCAGAGATTTTTTCGCAATATACCATAACTGATAATTTTATTCTATTCTTCTCAAATGATCCTTTAAAATCGAGAATAGATTACATTAAACAAGTAGCAAAGGAAAAAATGATTTGTCCCGGCTGTAAGGAAGCAGTTGGTAAAAATTTTAAAATTAGATTAGGCGTGAGTGAGAGAATTGAAACGATTGCTTCCTACAAGAAACCAAAACATCCAGAACATCGCCCTCCGTATATTAACGCTATTCCTCTAATCGATATAATTCGATCTGTAAGAGGGATTAAAACTGCTAACAGTAAAACTGTATTAAATGAATATAATAGTTTAATTGAAAAATTTGGTACTGAATTTTCGATTTTAATTGATATACCGATAACAAACATCGAAAAATTTGATAAAAATATTGCTTCTGTTATAAATGCTTTTAGGAATAATGAAATCCAATATACACCCGGCGGAGGAGGATCCTACGGAGAAATTAAATTTGATCTTTGAGAAAAACTAAAATGAGTTAATACTATATATTAAACTCTAAATTTAAATTAAGTATTTCTCCACATTTAGAGCAAACCATCCAATCAAAAACTTTTACAGCAACAGTCATTAACTCTAATTGTTCTCTAGGAAATTGATTTCTGAATTTCTTAATATATCCACAAGTCGGACAACTTATAATAGCTCTAACTTTTATAAGTGATCCTTTAGTTTCTGAGCTATCTACGGATGGCCTACTGCTGTCTTTATTGTAATCAATTTCCATTTTAATTAAAACCCCTTATTATCTTACACATGAAAATTTAATCTTATAAATTTAATTCTTATATAACTTGTCCTATTATTCTCATGAACAAATTGAAATATTTCAACAAATCTTCTAAGAATTATATTATCTTTAAAAGTTATCAATTTAAAGTTGTAAATTTATTATATCCTCTTTTATTTGTCCTAAACTTTGAAGTTATTATTATTTACTTTAGAGGTTTAAAAATGTAACCATGCTTAAATTCTATTTAAATCAATTTCCCTGGTGTATAAGAGTTGATGTATTATTTCTATAATACAAGAATAATACTTTCTTATATTATTCTGATATAATACTGATATTATATATTAATAAATTAGACTTGGCTAGTTAAATGAGTGATAAGGAATTTGATTTAACTGAAATTGCGAAATCAAGAATATCAGTTAGATCAAGATTTACAGAAATAGCTCGTCAAAATAAACTAAATCAAACCTCCAATTTAGATGACGATAAATATTTATCAGACTTACTTAAAATATTAAAAATCAAAAGTTTGGTAATAGGGATTGGTGGTGCTGGGAATAATACTGTATCGAGAATGCAAGATATTGGAAGCAAATTCGTTGAGACCTTAAATATTAATACTGATGCTCACGACTTATATTATTCCAATGCGAATAAGAAACTTCTAATAGGTAAAGAAATATGTAATGGCTTAGGGTCTGGAAATGACCCTAGTATTGGAGCTGCAGCAGCCGAGGAAGATATAGAAAGAATTTCTGAAGTATTAAAAGCAGATGTGGTCTTTTTAGCTTTTGGTTTAGGTGGAGGCACCGGAACTGGAGCAGCTCCTATTATTGCAAGAGAAGCTAAAAAGAACAAAGCGACAGTGGTTACATTCTGTTCAATTCCTTTTACATCTGAAGGTAAAGAGAGAAGGAATAGAGCAAAAACTGGATTAAAGGAAATTATTGAAAACACTGATTGTTTAATCCCAATACCTAATGATAATCTTTTAAGATTCAATAAAAAAATACCAATCTTAACTGGTTTTAAAATAATGGATGAAGTGTTAATCAGGTGTATCCGCGAAATTCTCAACCTAATTAATAACTGTGGATTGATAAATATTGATTATGCTGATGTAAAGAAAATTTTTGAAAAAAAGGGTGAGCTTCCCAGTGGTTTGATTGGAATAACAGAATCTTATGGAGAGGAATCAGATTTGATAAAAAAGGCGAAATTAGCGCTACATAACCCTCTATTAGAGCCTGATCCTATGCAGGTTGATAAATGTATAATCTCTGTATCAGGTGATCATAAATTATCCTTATCTAAAATTGATAAGATAATTGCCACTATCACAGATGAAATTCCTGAGGAAGCTTCACTCAAATTTGGAACCGCTTTGGATCCCTCCTTAAAATCAAAAGTTAGAATAATGGCTTTAGGACGGGGGCCTATATCTCCCTATGTCCAAGCTTCTATGAATGGAACAGATTTTCCTCAGCCTGATTTTACTACCCTATAACTTTTTTTCAATTAACATTAAAAAACTTTTAAAAATTTCTCAATTTTCTTGTATTATAAATTAATAATTTAATTGCATTAAATTTAATTGTTGAATTTATTATGAGCAATAAAATGCCAGAAATTGAATTGAGAAAGGAGATTCGAAGGTTTTTAGAGAAAAGAAAGGTCCTCGTATTGTGTACTTGCTCAAATAATGTGCCAAGAGCAACTCCAATGGACTTTTATATCGAAAAAAATGCTAATAATTTTCATTTATATGTAGGACCTGCTCCTGGAAAGAAAGTTGAAAATATTAAAGAAAATCCAATTGTTAGTATTGGCATCTATACGCCCATGTCAGAAGGAAAAATACAAGGAATGCAAATTACAGCATCTGGAAGAGAAAGTTTAATTTTTTTAAAAAAAGGAGATGATGAATTCAATAAAGCGCAAAAGATTGTCCGAGGAAAGAGAAAATTGATCCTAAAAATAATACCTGAAAAAATAGAACTTCTTGACTATGATTTCATAAAAGAAGGTTATTCAAGATCACAAGTTTTAGAGTTATAAAGTCATGTATAAAAATTGAGGATTTAATTCAATTAAACAAAAAATTTTTGGAGAATGTATATTTATTCATTTAATATATGAATTAAAATTGAAAAAACTATTATTGAATACGATGCTATCAGATAAGGACCAGAAAGAACTTAAGAAAGCTAAAACTGACAAACAATTAAAATCTATCTTTAAAGAAATAGCTTCTAAAAAACCTGATGATTTTTTTCCCACGGAGGAACTTCGAGGATTAGGATATATAAGAAAGCAATGTGATTGTTGTGGTACTTTTTTCTGGACCGTACTTAAAGAAAGAAAAGTATGTGGTGATCCTACATGTTCTGGTGGCTTTCAAGTAGTTATTGATAATCCTTCACAAGTCAAACTTTCATTTATAGGAGTATGGAAAAAAATTGTGGAAATCTTGGAACCCAGAGGTTATAAGCCCATTAATAGATACCCATGTGTAGCAAGGTGGAATCCTACTTCTGAATTCACAATAGCTTCAATTTCTGCGTTTCAACCATATGTAATTACAGGTGAAGTTGAACCCCCAGCGAAAAAGTTGATAATACCCCAATTCTGTTTAAGGTTCAATGATATAGAGAATGTGGGAGTTACTGGGAGTCATTGTACTGGATTCGTGATGATTGGGCAACACCAATTCGTGCCACCTGAAGAATGGAATCAAGGGGAATTATTTTTAGATATCCATGACTTTATTCATGAAGGTGTTGGTTTAGCAAAGGAAGAGATTATTATTCATGAGGATAGTTGGGCTGGAGGTGGTTCATTTGGATGTAGTCTTGAATTTTTTAGCCGGGGAGTTGAACTTTTTAATCAAGTCTATACGATGTATGAACAGACTCCTAAAGGACCTCAAGAATTAAAACTCAAAGTTCTTGACATGGGAATGGGTCAAGAACGAGTGGCTTGGTTCTCTCAAGGGACTCCAAATATGTATGAGGCTACATTTCCAATGGTTATTAATAAATTAAGAGAAATTACTAAAATTAATTTAGACTTAGATTTATATAATGAATTTTCAAAGTATTCTGCTTATTTAAATATTGATGAAGTTGAGGATATGGATGCTGCATGGCAAAAAGTCGCCAATGAACTGGGGTTTAAGGTAAATGATTTAAAAAACAAAATCTTGCCTATGACAGCGATTTATTCTATTGCTGAGCATGCGAGAAGTTTACTTTTTGCTATTAATGATGGAAAACTCCCTTCAAATGTAGGAGGCGGGTATAATTTAAGAGTTATTTTCAGACGTGCTATAAGTTTTATTGATCAGTTCCAATTGAATATAGATATGGCAGATGTCTGTACTTGGCATGCATTAGAATTAAAGGAATTATTTCCAGAGCTTTCCTTACATTTAGATGAAATTGAAGAAATCTTGGATTTCGAAAAAGAAAAGTATTATTTGAACAAGAAAGAAGCAAAACGAATTTTAGATAAAGAACTGAAGAAAGGAATATTATCAACAGAAAAATTAATAGAATTATATGACTCCAAGGGTATTAATCCAGAGTTGGTCAAAGAGTCAGCAAAGAATTATGGAATTTCAATAAAAATACCCGATGATTTCTATAGCCTAGTTGTTGAAAGGCATGAAAAACAGGAACAAATCCATGCTACTGAAAAGGAAATTGAATTAGATTTGTCTGGAATTCCCGAGACTAAATCTCTTTACTATTATGATTATAATGAAATCTCCAATGAAGCTAAGGTACTTAAAATTATTGATAAGTATGTGATATTAGATCAATCTGTAGCATATCCAACTTCAGGAGGCCAACTACATGATATTGGAACAATAAACGGAGAATCATTTGGAGATGTCTTCAAACAAGGAAATTATATTATTCATGTAATGGAAAACGACCCAACATTCAAGGAAGGAGAATTAGTTAAAATTGAAGTAGAAAAAGAATGGAGAACTCAACTCTCTCAACATCACACAGCTACTCATATTGTCAATGCAGCAGCAAGAATAATCTTGGGAGAACATGTGAATCAAGCTGGAGCAAAAAAAACACTCAGAAGTTCTCACCTAGATATTACTCATTATAATCAGATTCCTGATGATAAACTTATAGAAATAGAAAATATGGCTAATGAAATAGTTGATAAAAAAATTGATTTAAAGTTATCATTTATACCACGATCAGAAGCTGAACAGGAATATGGTATGTCAATTTATCAAGGTGGTGCTGTTCCTGGGAAGTATTTAAGGATAGTAGAAGTTCCAGGAATTGATGTAGAGGCATGTGGAGGGACCCATTTAAATAACACCTCTGAAACTGGGAAAATAAAAATTATCAAATCACAAAAAATTCAAGATGGAATTGTAAGATTAACCTTTACCGCAGGAAAAGCGACTGAAGAACTCAAGAAACTTGAAGCTAGTGCTATTAAGGAATTAGAAAACTTATTAAGAGTTCCTCGAAAAAGTATTGTAGGACGAGTAAATGAATTAATAGATAAATGGAAAAAATTAAACAAAGCTCTCCAATCTGGCAAATATAATAAAAAAGATTTAGAATTAACTTCAAAAGAAGATTTTGAAGGAGATATACTAACGGAATTATCACGACTTCTTAATGTTAGGAAAGAAAAAGTACCTTCAAAAATTAAGAAATTCTACTCTGAATGGAAAGAAGCAAAGATAAAATTAAATCGAGTAAAAAAATATTTAAGTACGGATTACATAGAAAGCCTAATTAAGAATGCTAAATCTTTTGGAAACTCAAAGTTAGTAACTGCCACCTTCAATAATTTAGATCAAAAAGAAGTTCAAAATATTAGCTCTAATGTTTTAAAATATTCAGATAATGTAATTACTCTATTTTTTAATGAAAATGATAAAGGAACAGCTATTACAGGAATGATTGATTCGAAAGCTGCAAAAAATTCTGATTTTCATATGGGAAATTTTATAAAAGAGGAAACTAGCTTTTTAAAAGGTAAAGGGGGTGGAAAACACGATTATGGTCAAGGATTCATTGAAAAAAAATATGTAAATACACCCATAGTAGTAAAGCATTTCTATAAAAAACTATTTAAAAAGGAATAATTGATCATCAAATATTTTCTATATAGAGTATATAGCATCTATATATTATGGCGAAATCGCTTATATCTTTGTTAATATTTAATTTACATAAGTTTAGAAGAATTAAAATTGATAAAAGTTGTATAAAAAGATTTTAATAGATTTATTTACTCAAAAATTAATTGACCATATAATTAATCAAATAAATATGGAAATTGAAAAAAGTCTTCAACTTTTTATGATATAATAAAAATGGTGATGTAATGAAACCCATCTTTCAAGAATTCTTTTGTATCGAATGTGAACAAATTCGAATTTTAAAAGTAAATAATATATGTATTGATTGTAGAGATAAAAAAATTTTAAAGAATATATTCCAAACTCAAAAAGATTTAAGTTCCATCAAAAAATTTAACTGAAATTAAACAATTTCTATATAATTTATTTTTAAGGCTAAATTATTCTCATTAAAAATATTTTAAATTAAGAACTTATTATTTAATTCTTAAGTCATTAAAACTTAAAAAAAAAATTATTTTTTCTGAAGTTTAAATATATAAAGGTGTTAAATTTTGGTTGAAATTATTCACATTTCCGATCTTCATTATGGAAGTGAATTTGTTCCCGAATATATGGAGAATGTAATTAAATACATAGAAATTTCTCACCCTGATGTAGTAGTATGTACAGGAGATATAGTACATAAAGGAAGAACTGTTCAGTTTAAATCATTTTCACCATATTTGAAGCAAATTAAAGAGATTACTAAATTCATGGCAGTTCCAGGAAATCATGATGCAAAGAATTCAGGATTAATTTACTTTGAGAAAATAATTGGCCCTAGACGCTCTAAAATCATTTTAGATGAAAAAGATACCCTTTTAGTAGGAATCTGTAGTGCTAGAGATGACATCGGTCATGGAGAATGCGGAGATGAACAGTTAGACTGGCTCGGCCGCCAATTTAACAGAGTTTTAGAAAATAGAGTTATTGCACTTCATCATCATTTAATTCCAATTCCAATGTCTGGTCAAAAGTTCACAACTGTTAAAGATGCGGGGGAGTTACTGGAGTTTACTCAATTATTCGAAATTGATTTGGTCTTAATGGGTCATCGCCATGTACCTCATGCCTATGTGATAGGACCTACAACTTTCCTCTATTGTGGTACCTCTACATCAAAAAAAGTCCGTGCTGATGATACTCCATGCTTTAATCATATCTTCCTTCATGAGGGAGATCTAGAAGTATATATGGTGAATTCGACTAATCTAGAAAAAACACTTCTATTAGAACGCAAAGAGGGTCATACAAGATTCGTACGCCCTAGACGCACGCGTATAGAACATTTATTACACTCCCCTGTATGGGATGAGTAAATTACAGTAATATTGGGAGGTATATTTATTTAATGCCAAAACCAGAAACTCCACTCCTAACTGTTGATGCCCTAATTATTTATGTGAAAGATAAAATTGTTCTAATTCGTAGAAAAAATCCTCCCTTTCAAGGAGAACTAGCTTTACCTGGTGGTTTTGTTAATATCGGAGAGACAGTTGAAAATGCGTGTATTCGAGAAGCTTATGAAGAAACAAATATTAAAGTGAAAATAAAAAAGTTAATTGGAGTTTTTTCAGATCCCAAAAGAGATCCAAGAGGTCATAATGTAACAGTTGCATTTTTTTGTGAACCAGCATCTAAAAACGAGAAACCTCTCGCAAAAGATGACGCGGCTACTATTGAAATTGTTAAATTAGAGGAGTTACATTCTAAAAAATTAGCTTTTGATCATTTTAAAATTATTAAATATTCAGGAATTCTAAATAGTCAACAGTAATTCTCTTCAAAAATGCTTTTATAACAATTACAACAGGGTATTCCAATTGAAAGATTTTTTAAATTTTTTCTGTTAAAAACCTCCAAATTACAAAGAAGATGTACTAATTGTTCTTTTAAATCTACTACTTTTGGATCCTTACTTAAATAGAGGTTCTTTAAACTTTCAAAATGATTTTCCTTTTTACAAATTGGACATCTTGAAAAGTAATTGATGAAATTTTTAAATTCTTCTGTATCAAGTTGTTTTGGAGTAAATAAAGTAAAATTTTCTATTGGATAATCAAGTTCTAATTTTTCTACAATATACTTAAAAATTTCTATTTTTTTATCATTCTCCTCGTAAATCGATGTGAAAAATACACCTTCTAAGTGAAATTGTTGAATAAATTTCTCAAGTTCTTCATCTGAGACTTGTCTTTGTAAATCATGTTTAGTTCCAATTAAAACAATTGGAATATTTCCAGCACTTTCTCTAAAAAGGGTTATCCATTTTTTCAACTCAAGGAAAGAATTTCTATTTGATAAATCAAAACATAATAATCCTGCACAAGCTCCTCTACAAAATAACGGAAACAAAAATCTGAAGCGCTCTCTATCTTTTAAGTCCCAAATGACGAATTTATAGGAATCAGATTCATTTGCATAACATTCTATAGGTTTAAAGGAAACTCCAATTGGTGTATCATTTTCAATATTGTTATTTATGAATGAAGTTTTTCCTGAGCCTTTAGCTCCCCCAAGTATAAGTTTTAGCTTGTAAGATTTTGGCATTCTTAGTTTCCTCCATTCATAAGGCAATTAATTAAGAACCCTATCCTATTCCTCAAATAACTATTCAAACTAAAAAGTTTTACTATTATTTAATTTCATATAAATTTCCATAGGAGTCTTTAATGAAAAGATAGTAAATATCACTATTTTCTCGTGGTGCTTTAATTACATCATAACCCATTAATCTTGCTTTAGATACTAATCTATCTCTATCTTCAATAATTAAACAAGAATGAGTGAAAATATCTTTAACATTGCTATTATCATTAGTAATAAATACTTCTACATCGATTTTTTCGTCAGAATATCTTATTATTTCTTGTTCTTTTTTAATTCCAAAAAATTTTTCCATCAGATTTTCATTAACTGTAAAAGTTCTAACTTTTCTTAATCCTAATAAATCAATAAAGAATTTATCAGAAGAGTTTTCTGAGTTAGAAGCAACTGCTATATGGTCAATTCTCAAAATTCTAACCTTTATTTTGTTTTGATTCTATGATCTAAAATTATTTAATATGTCATAAAAATTTATTATTTCAATATAGTTTCTATCTGGCTTGATAAAAATTTAATTTTAAAATTTTTT
>JAEOSD010000011.1 GCA_016840545.1 Promethearchaeota archaeon | reverse complement strand
CAATAATTATAGCCTTCATATTTTACACATTTTTTCTAATTTACTTTATAATATTTTTTTATTCATTCAGAGGGTAGATTGGTATAAAAATTATATATTTATTATATTTTTTTCGGAATAATAAATTATAATTTAGATATTACAGAAATGCTAAACTATATTCAATTAAGGATATACTAAGGGAATATAGATTTAATTCAAAGAGGAGAACCAAATTATTTAAAAAAATTTATAGTGAATTTTTCTTTTTGAAAGTTAATGGATTCCACGAAAATTTTTTTATTAATTGTTGGAAATATAGTTAATATAGCATTAAGTTTAATATTCTTTTACTTAATTAGAATAATATTCGATATCGAGATTGTCGGATACTATGGAGCGATTTTATCGTTTTTTACAACATTTAGTCTCATTAATGATTTAGGTATACAGTTAGCCTATTTGAAATTTTTTGCTGAATCGAAGGATACTGAGAAAGAAGCAATATGTAATGGGACCTTTTTAACTTTTAGAATTATTCAATTCATAATTTATACAATTATTTTGTTAAGTTTTATCCCTTTAGCTCCTATTTATAACGGAGAAATTTTTGCTGTGTATATATTTTTTATTGCTATGCTATTCTTTAGAGTTAGTTTTTTTGAACAAATATTTTTAAGTAAAAAGGAAGTATTTAAGAATTCTATATCTTCATTAACAATTATTTTTTTAAGAATTATTTTATTGATTTTGTTAATAAATTTTTTCCAATCTGATATTTGGTTATTAACTAATATTATACTTATATCAAACGTTTCATATTTTTTAGTAAGTTTATTTCTTACAAAAAAAAGAGGATTTAAGAAGCCAAATAAAGAGTATATAAGAAAATTTTTTAGATATAGTATTCCTTTTTTTATAACAAACAGTCTTATTTTTATTGTTAATAATATTGACGTCCTCTTACTTAATAATTGGTCTAGCATCAGCAATGTCGCAAATTACTTTTCTGCGAAACAATTTTTTTCATACTTTCTAATCATTACACTTAGTATTTCAAATATATTAATAACAACATTCTCAAAGAATATAAGTAATGGAAAAGAAAGTGAAAATATTATTATTGTTAATTATACGCATAAAATATTGAATTTATTAATATTTCCTATTATTTTTTTGACTTATCTTTTTGTACCAGATTTCTTTGTGCTGATTTTTGGTGAAGCGTATCGTTTAACGGGTCAGATTTTATTTATCTTTATATTACTTTTAATTCCTCTTTCTCTTGACTGTGTAAATATAGTTCAATTACAGGCATTAGGAAAGGTTAATTTTATGGCTAAATTTTCCATTATAGAAAATATTCTTACGATCTTTTTTATGATCATATTTATATCTCCTAATATATTTAATTTAGGCGTATACGGTGGAGCCCTATCATTTCTATTTTCAAAAATTATAATACAATTAATTTACAGACCGATTATATATAAAAAGTTCCATCTTAGATTTTACTGGGGTTCATTTAGAAATTTCTTTATTATGTTTGGAATATTATTGATTCAATTATGGATTAATAGTATATACAATTTTTCTGCCTTAATTCTTCTCTTATTTGTTATTATCGATATATTGCTTTATTTTATAATCAATTATATTCTTAAGGGTTTCTCTAAAGAAGATTTTAAGTTTTTTCTTAATATAATAAGTATTAGAAATATTTATAGAACGGTTTCTGAAGAGTTAAAAGAGAATGAGTAGACGCATAATATAAATATAGATAATAATATGATTAAAAATAAATTAAGAACCTTAATAGTATGACATTAAAAAATCACTTGCTACAATTATATAAAACAGTATATTCAAAATTTCCTATAAAATTTGAATATATTTCTGAATTAGAAAATTTAATCCGAAATTGTAAAACAATTCTTGATGTAGGCTGTGGTTCAAATTCACCCCTTAAACATTTTCCAAAACAATTTTATTGTATAGGAGTGGATAAATTCGAACCATGGCTTAAAAGTAGTAAAAACAAAAAAATTCATGACAAATATATTCAATTAGATGTATTAAAAATTAATCAAGAATTTGAGGAAAACTCATTTGATTGTGTGGTTGCATTAGACTTGATTGAACATTTAACAAAAGAAGAAGGAAATTTATTATTAAAGAGAATAGAAAAAATTGCTAAAAAGAAAATAATTATTTTCACGACAAATGGATTTGTTCCTCAAGGAGTATATGATAATAATCCCTGGGACGTGCATAAATCTGGATGGACTGTTAATGAAATGAAAAAAAGAGGATTTAAGGTTATAGGCATTAATGGATGGAAATTCTTAAAGGGTGAATATGGCTTATTAAAATTTAAACCCCGATTTTTTTGGTTTGGAATTGCTCATTTGACACAATTATTTGTAAGAAATTATCCTGCTAAAGCATTTCAAATATTATGTGTTAAGGAAAAGTAAAGAATAATTATAAAGAATTTATAACATTTTTGATAAATTTTTCTGCTCTATTATCCCATGAGAATTTTTTTAATATATTCTCATCAAATGTTAAGTCTATTTTCTTATTTTTAATATTTATAAATAAATCTTTTAAGAGTTCTTTTGCTTTTTCTAAATTGTCAATTGGAATTACAACTCCTAGATTGTTGTTTCTAATAAAGTCTGAACGATAAGATCTTTCAAGACCTAAGAATAATATTTTTTTTCTACAACTAAGGTACTCCCATACTTTGAAAGCTATCGTTGGATAGTCTAGATTTTCCCCAATATGAAGCGCTATATCAGATTTCATAATTTCTTCTATAAAATGAGATCTTGAAAGAAAACCCCCTAAATAAAATAAATCTCTTATGTTTAAACTATCAATTATTCTTTCAAATAATTTTTTTGGATAAAATCCATAAATTTTAACTAATACTTTTATATCTTCAAAAAGATGTTCTTTATTTAAATCAGATATAATTTTGAAAAGGGGATATATATTTCTTCTTCCATATATCTTACCTCCGTAGGTAATTATTATACCATTTTCATCTTTTTGAGGTATTTCTTCGAACTCTTGTAAATTGAAACCATCTCCTATAGCAAATATTGGTGTATTCTTTATAAAAGGAAAATTTCTTTGTAATATCGGATTTAAGAATTCAGTATTGGAGACAATAATATCTGCTGATTGCAAAATTCTTTTTTCAATATGATAATCAAGTAATTTTTCAAAAAAATTTTTTTTCTCCTCTGAATAGGGATTTTTATACCAAGGATCAGTATATTCCACTATAAGTTTTTTCTTACATTTTTTCTTTAATAGAGACCCAAGGATATGTGTGAAAAAAGGAGGTCCTGTAGCATAAATAAATTTTATATCATCATTATTTTTTAAAAAAGATTTAATATCTGAATACAAAAAAGGTATTCCACCCAAAATGAATGCAAATTTCGTAACTATTTCTCTTATGTATTTAAAGATTCTTATATTGAAGTTGAAAAATAAAGGATTTCGAAAATGATAATAAAATAGATCTCTTTTTGCTGATTTAGGTTTCAATCTTTCCTTCCTTTGTAATTTGTGGGTAAATATAATGGGGTGTATTCCTTTTGCCATTAATCTTTTTGAAATTTCTTTAATTCTAATCTCAACGAGGGGTCCAAATGCAGAAATCCATATAAATTTCAAACTTGGTTTATAATTCATTGTTTTAAATTAGTCAATTTTTTTGAAACTTATTCTTGTTTAATAGTATAAGATTATGATTGATATTAAATCTTATTTTTAATGTAATACCTTCCTATAAAGTTCAAAATGTAATTGTGCTGCTTTTTCCCACGTAAATTTCTTTTTAACTCTTTCAAGACCATTTCTTCCCATTTGGTTTAGTATTTTCTTATTTTCTAATAAATTTAGGATTTTATTACTTATTTCATCGAGGTCTCTAAAGTCGGAGGTAAACCCTGTTTTTCCATCAACAATAATTTCACTAGGACCCATAATGTTTGATCCTATGACTGTCTTGCCACAAGCCATTGCTTCACATAGCACAAGTCCGAATATTTCTTGTCTTGATGGATAAACTACTAAATCAGCCATTGAATAATAAATTGGTAAATTTTCTTTGGAGATGTAACCTAAATATAAGATATATTTAGATAAATTATATTTTTGAATAAGAATTTTAACAATAGGAAGATATCCAGCATCTCCTCCAATAAGTACTAATTTAGCTCTTTTATTTTTTTGATGAACGGTATTAAAAATTTTGATAAGTTTATCTACTCCTTTACCCTTAGCAATACGTCCCACATACAAAATTACGTCAAAATTTTCTAAACCTAATTTCTTTTTCAAATCATATGATTCTACCGGTTTAAAAATATCAGTGTTTACCCCATGAGGGATATAATGAATGTAATTATCATCAACACCACCATATTTTTTAATTAAAGGTATTTCCATTTTGGTAACTGCTATGTAATGCACATTTAATAGTTTTTTCTTTAAATATCCAATAGATTTATCTGAGATCATTTTTGGGACTTTATCACTATAATCCCAATTGATACTAATTCCTCCGTGAGGTGATATTACCATTGGTTTTTTTTTCATTAATGAAAAAAGTGAACCTATATCTTCTTGATAACTTCTTAATGCATGAGAATGAATAATGTCAATTTTTTTTTCATGCGTGATAAGAAAAGGGAGTAAATTAAATGAAATTCTATATTCTTTAAATTTTAAAAAAGAATCTAACCGATATATTCTAAAATTTTTGGATTTCTGCTCATAGAACTCAGTACGTTTATTACTAAATTTTCCAATAGCTGATGTTGTAAAAATAGTTGTTGATACATCTTTCTTTTCTAGATATGGAACGATCTCTGATATTACATTAAACGGTCCTCCTAACTCTCCTGTAAAAAAGGGAGTTAACATCGCAACATTAATCAAAGAACCTACATCTCCTGCATGAAATTTGTTATTAATTTGGTTTTTCCCCCCAAAATATTACTAAAAATGCGAAATATTTCCAAAATTTATCTGTTTTCAAAAATGGTTTAAATACAAAATTTACTAATTTAGCCATTGGAATTAAGAAGCTAACATGGCTGTAAGTTGCAGCCTTTATATCTAAATTAATAAAGCCTACTTTTTTTAAAGAATCTATTAGCAATTTAGGATTGAAAGGAGCTTCATCTTCAACTTCCCCATATATATTTTTAGTAATTTTTTTAAGTGGTCTAGTAAAAGCATTTAAAGGGTAAAATACAGATGGTTCGAGTATTACCAATTTTCCCCCAGGCTTTAAAATTCGATGAAATTCTTTTAAAAAAGGTTCAAATCCTACCTTTAATAAGTGATGAAAGAATAATGGGCTGGCAATAAAATCAAACATACGATCTGGATAACCAGAATCTAAAATGTCCGCTTCTTTTATTATCATGGAATTTGGACATTCTTTTAAAGGGATAGAAGAGAGATCTATACCATGAATCTCATTAGAAAAATCTTTTAAATATTTAAAATCGTCTCCAACACCACAGGGGGCTATCAATAGTTTAGCAACTTTTTTCTTATCAAGATGATTATAAACAAAAATATTCATCTGTTTCTTAGCAGAAGAGTAGGTATAGGCCCTCCTCTTTGGAGAAATAAATAGATTAGAAGTTAAGATACTACCAAAAAAGCCTTTCTTTTTAGCTAAAGTTTGTTGTTCATACCAAAATTTTTCTCTCTTTTGTTTTTCCTTATAATTAGATTTATCCATAATTTAATTTGATCTCTTATTTTTAATTAATTCGAAAAGAATTCTTTTAAAATTATTTAAAATTTTTGGCCAAACATAATACATTTTTATTAATTTAAAACCTTTTAATCCAATTTGCTTTAATTTATCCTTATTAGCGCTTAAAGATTCAATTTTCTTTATAAGGTCGGACTGATTTCTAGCAAAAATTACACCATTATTCTTTCCAATCTCAGTTAGTACCCCAGGAAGACTATTAGATAAAACTGGTTTTTTCATTGCCATATATTCCATAATTTTAACTGGGGTAATTTCTCTTGTAATATCATTTAAATCAAAGCTCATTAGACATAAATCAGCTAATTCAATGTATTCTGTGATATCAAAAAATGGAATTCTACCAGTAAGAATTACCCAATCTGCTTTTATTTCTTCAACATATCTAATCAGGGAGTTATATATCCCTCCATCTCCAATTATTAAAAACTTAAATTTTAACTTTCCTTTTTTCACATCAGGGTTGTAATACTTAATAATTTCCTTTAATCCAGCAAATTCATATAGATATCCCATGAAAAATAGAACAAACTCATCGTCTCTAATCATATATTTTTGCTTTAAATGATTAAGCTTTTCTTCATCTACTATTGTATTTTCTAAAGAAATTCCATTTAGAAGAACTTTAATCTTTTCTGGCTCAATTTTTTCATTTAAAATATACTTTTGAAGAGATTTTGTGACAACAATAACTTTATCTGAATTCTTAAATAAAAATCTTGAAAATATTGAAGCGATTTTCTGAGTATAATGAACCGGTATTAATGTATGTAATAAGTCTATATAATAAAAAACATAAGGAATTCTGTAAAGTTTAGATAATATTAAACCAATTATTCCATTTGTTAAAGAAAATCCTACAATTACATCAGGTCTATTTTTTCTAATTATGTTTACCATTTCAAAAAAATTTGTAATTAATGAAGTAAATCTTCTAAGGTATGGAATTTGAATATGAGCCGTTCGAATTATTTTTACATTTGAATTATCTATGGCTCGATTAATGTTAGTAAAGATTTGTTTCTTTATGAAAATTGATTTTGAATGCATTTTTTTATCAATATCATAATCTAAAACCGAGATTTTAATATTGGTATTCTTTGAAATTCTCTCAAAAACATGATGTTGTGTATGGGGCCCTCGAGTAAGCCAATCTGTTTCTTGGAGAACAAGAATATTCATTGAACAACTCTCAACAATTCATTTATTTTAAAATCTTAAAAAATAATCAAAATTGTATGTTTAAATATAAAAAAATTAGCAATAAATATAAAATTTATATAGCTAATGAAAAAAAATAGCATTTTGAAATAAATCCATTCTAATACTTTCAAAAAAGTTAGAAATTGAATTAATTTTTATTATTAGCTAAATTTTACTTTAATAATAAAAATCAAATAACCTATTGAATAAAAACCCAAAGAATGAACTATGCCGTATAAAATTTTAATCTTAGGTGGTCTTGGATATATTGGAAGCGTATTATATGATGTTATGAAACAAGAGGAATGGGAAGTTGATATTTTAGATAATCATCTTTATAAAGATCTTCATCCTCCTAACACATTTATAGAAGCAGATGTACGCAATAAAGATCAGATTGAGAAAATTGTTAAAAGCTATGATATTATAGTAAATCTAGCGGCAATTGTGGGTGATCCCGCATGTTTAATAGATACTAATCAAGCTATTGGTATAAATTGCATAGGCGCACGAAATGTGGCTGAAATTTGTAAGAAAATGAAAAAATTTGTGGTTCACATTAGCACTTGCAGTATTTATGGAAGCGAACCAAATATCATTGTAAAAGAAGAAGATGAGGGATTTCCTATTGATTTTTATGGTCAAACAAAATATACTCAAGAGCGCCTGATAAGAGAGATATGTGAAGATAACTATTGTATCTTAAGGCTGGGAACCGCATATGGATTGAGTCCAAGAATGCGATACGATTTAGTCGTAAACACTTTTGTGGCAAGAGCATTAAATTTCAATAAAATAACTGTGTTTGGTGGAGAACAAGAACGTCCATTTGTACACATACGTGATATTTCTCGAGCGATAGTACATGTTATTAAAAATAATTTACATGGAATTTATAACGTGAGAGGTGAAAATCTAAGTTTATTAAGATTAGGTGAAATTGTAAAAGAGATTACCAATTGCGAGATTCAAATCAATAGAAATATTGTAGATAAAAGAAGCTATATGGTAGATAGTAGTAAAATATTGAATACTGGTTTTGAATTTAGGTATGGTATTGAAGATGCTGTAAGGGAAATAATTGACTCACCTACAGTTCAAGATTTTCATAAGGGAATTTATTCTAATCTAAAATTAGCTGAAAGAATAAAAATATCACAAACTATTGGCAAAAGAGATTTACAATTAATTGAAGGAGGAATCGCTGTTGATGATAGAGGCAGTTTAAATTTTGCTAATGATTTCAATTTTTATGGTGTTAAACGCTTTTATCAAGTTCAAAACTTTTCAACCTCAACGATTCGTGCATTTCATGGACATATGAATGAAGCGAAATATGTTTATGTTGCTAAAGGTTCTGCTATTGTAGCGGCTGTTAAATTAGATGATCTTAAGTCTCCCTCAAAAAACCAAGAAGTTAAACGTTTTATTTTATCTGATAGACATCCACAAATAGTATTTATTCCCCCTAGATATGCAAATGGCTTTAGACCATTAGAAGAAGATACGCGTATTCTTTTCTTTTCAACGAGTTCTCTTGAAGAAAGTAAGGGAGATGATTATCGCTTTCCAGCAGATTACTGGGGAAGAGAAATATGGGACGTAGAAAATCGGTAGATGGAGAGTGAGAATTAGGATGACAAATATTTTAGTTCTTGGCATAAGTGGAATGTTAGGTTCGATGGTTTTTGATTATCTTTCAAAAAATCCTGATTTTACCGTATATGGTACTGTGAGAAATCCAAAATTTTTAAATGATAATATATATCTTTTTGATGCTAATAACATTAATCAATTGGAAAATAAACAATTTCTTGATTTAGAAATTGAATATATTATTAATTGTATAGGAATTACTAAACCTTTCTCTAAAGATGACGATCCTGAAGGAGTTAAACGGGCAATCCAAATAAATGCTGATTTTCCATGGAAATTAGCCAGTTATACTAAAAAACATAATATTAATATAATTCAAATTGGAACAGATTGTGTATATTCTGGAAATAAAGGTAAATACAACGAAGAAGATCCACATGACCCATTAGATGTATATGGTAAATCAAAAAGTCTTGGTGAAGTGTTTGATGGATCAATGTTAATAATAAGATGCTCTATTATTGGACCTGAATTCAAAAAGGAAACTTCTTTTTTACTCGAATGGTTTTTAAGTCAACCTAATGGAGGCACAATTGGAGGTTTTGAGCATCATACATGGAACGGTGTAACTACTCTTCAATTTGCGAAATTGTGTGAAAAAATAATATCAACTAACATTTATGACGAATTACTACATGAATCCTATATCCATCACTATATACCTAATAATATAGTCAATAAGTATCAGTTAATGCAAGTATTCAATGAGATTTTTGAAAAAGAGTTAAAAATTAATAGAGTTAATAAACCAGAACAGAAAGTAGACCGATCACTTGCTACAAAATATACAGAATTAGATAAAGTTATTGAAAAAAAAGATATAAAAATCGCTATTTCAGAACTTAAAGATTATATATTAAAAAATAGGGATAAATTCTAGAATGAATTAAATCTCTTTAAAAACTACCTTTCATAGTTTTTATAGAAGTTTAAAGAATTTCCTATCAATATATTACAAATTTTATCAGATATATTTTTACCATAATGAGATACGGGTTCAACTTTACGAGATAATGCTAATTCTGCTGAATCAAGCATTTGATTATTATCTATACCAGTTAATACGTTTACACCAAGTTCAATTAAATCAATCCTTTCAGTACTTTCTCTTATTGTCATACATGGGGTTCCTAGAATGGCACACTCTTCAACAACGGTCCCACTATCAGTTAAAACTAACTGTGCTTCTTTTTCCATACCAAGGAATTCTATAAAACCTTGAGGAGGAATCGGATTAATACCTTTTGGAAACTTTAAGCCATATTTTTCCATCATATTCTTAGTTTTTGGCATAAGAATGAATTTTATTTCTACATTTTTTCTTTCATATAACTCTCCTAAAAATTTTAATATAGTTTCGAGGTTTTCTTTCATCTCCGTATTTTCAGCTCTATGACATGTGACTAGGTAAAACGGTTTATCTTGTTTAAATGTCGTTTCTACTGCGTTTACAACTTCTAAAATAGGATTACCTATAACCCAACATCTTCTTGGATTTAATCCTTCCCTTATTAGATTTTCTTTATGTTCAGGTAAATAACAGAGATTCATATCAGCCAAATGATCGATTATTTTACGATTTTTTTCTTCTGGCATAAGCCAGTTTTTACTTCTCATACCCGCTTCTATGTGGACTAGGGGAATATTCAATTTAGAAGTGGCTATCGCAAACCCTAGACTGCTATTATTATCTCCTAAAACAATAACAAATTCAGGATTTAAATGCATTACCACCTTCTCAAATTCAATCATAAGTCTTGCTACTTGAGTGGCATGGGTCCCACTTTTAATATCAAGGTTATATTCGGGTATCCGGACACCTAGTTGATCATAGAAGATTTTATTTAAATTATAATCGTAATGCTGACCACTATCGACAAGAATATTTTCAAAATATTTATCTAATTTCATGATTATTTGAGATAAACGTATAATATCTGGACGAATTCCAATACAGGTAATTATTTTTTTCATGGGATTATTATAGGAGTAGCAAATCAAAAATTTTATGATTCTATTAGCATTAAAAATCTCAAAAAATTTGAGAAAAATTTCTTATTGCTTATTTGTAGAATTAATTTTGATTTTTTTAAAGTAATATATTAACATACATGAAAAGATATTAAGTGCAAGTCGTATAATAGTCATTTTTGAGGCACCATGTTGACGACCATAGACTTTTATGGGGGATTCTTTAATTTTAAAGCCATAAATCGAAGCTTTTAAAATTTGCTCTGTACAATAAGTATAATCAAGGTATCTCGCATTTTTTAATACTTTAAGAACTTTCCTATTGTAGGCACGGAAACCATTTTGATTATTTTTTATTTTTAAGTTGAATAATATTCTGATTATTTTCTCTGCCAGAATTTCTCCAAATTGTCTTAATAAAGGTAAACGATAATTATAAGCACCTAAATATCTTGAACCAATTACTATATCAGATTTACCTTCGATAATTGGTTTTATTAAATCGAATAGATCATCAGCGCTGTGTTGGCCATCGCTATCCATACAGACAACAACTTTTCCTTTTGCATGTTTCATTCCCGTAGTTATAGCGCCCCCATAACCTTTGTTTTCCTTATGTTGTAATATATTTATTCTTTCTGGGGAATTTACTTTCCCAATTTCTTTAATACTATTATCTGTAGAATGATCATCGATAACAATTATCTCAATTAAATCATACTTAGGTAAACTTTCTAATACAGCACGAATTGTTTTTTCTTCATTATACATTGGAAGAATTATTGAAAGAAGCACAGTGTCGCTGTTAGTTTTATGATTCTCAAGATAATTAATTAAATCATTAAATTTATGAAAATTGTTTCGGGTTTTAATTATTTTCCTTTCTGTAGCAATATTTGTAGCATTAGTACTAGATGCAGTTTTCAAATTAAAACCTTAATTCTAAAATTCCAATTCTATTGAAATATTAAGTATTATAATAATATAAATGGTAATTTAATAAAAATTTAATTAAATAGCTAAAAATAGTTAAAATTTAACAATTTTAGAGGAAAGCTTAAGATTATAAATCTTACTAAGCAATTGTATATCCTCGTTCAAGAAAAATAATTGAATTCAAATAAGTGTATTCTTTTTTGAATTTTAAATTAAGTAATTCTTTTTTTCTCTTGAGGGATTTTTCATAAATTTTTAATGTTCCAGATTTATCTCGCTTTATAACAGTTATTCTAATCTTCTTAATAATATAATTAAAAAATAAGGTGACAATGTTTATAGCTAATTTTGATAAAATAATATGAGAAGTTCCATACTTCCGATCATAGACTTTAATTGGACATTCTTTAATTTTATATCCTTCTAAT
This sequence comes from Promethearchaeota archaeon, assembly GCA_016840545.1. GTDB lineage: Archaea > Asgardarchaeota > Lokiarchaeia > Sigyniarchaeales > SOKP01 > SOKP01. The sequence goes on along the minus strand of JAEOSD010000011.1, from coordinate 20,785 downwards.
GAAGTTTTAAGTATTTGTTCCGTACAAAACGCATATCCATCATATTTAAGATCATTAAATATTGGTAAGATTTTTCTATTAAAAGCTCGAAAACCATTTTGATTATTCATAATCTTTTTTCCAAAAAAGATTCGAATTAATTTTTCAACAAATAATTCTCCTAATCGCGTTGATAAAGGTAATTGATAAAAATAAGTTCCAAGATATCTAGATCCAATTGTATAATCTGCCCTCTCATCCAATATAGGTTTTACCAATGTGAAAAGGTCATCAGGGCTATGTTGTCCATCAGAATCCATTGAAACAATGACTCTTCCCTTAGCTTGTTTAATTCCTGTCATTATAGCTGCTCCATATCCCCTATTGATTTTGTGATTTATTACTTTGATATTTCTATAGGATTGAACTATTTCAATTTCGTGTAAACTATTATCAGTAGAATCATCATTAACCACGATAATTTCAATTGAATTATGGTTGGGGAGACAATCTAGAACTTTCCTAATTGTCTTTTCCTCATTATATAAAGGTATAACTATGGAAATTATTACCTGATCTTCAAAATTTTTAAAATTTTCAATGTATTTATACAATTCTTGAAATAGGTTTGCAATTGTAGGCTTTTGAGAGGGTTTTTGTATATATTTGTTTCCCTTTATACTTCTAATAATCAAGAAATAAGCTCTTTTTTTTAAATTTGGGTTATTTTATTGTTTTTTAAGAAATAAATATCTATGTTTTAATATGACACATATGAATATAATTATTTTTATTATCTATAGAATTGATTATTAAAAATTTCAGAATTTTTTCCTAACTATCTTCTATAAAACTGAATATTTAGACTTATAAGCTATATTTCTTTGATCCATTAAAAAAAGCCAGTTGCCAATGATATTGTAAAGTTAAACCTTCATCTATATCTATTTTTGGTCTAAAATTCAATATCCTCTTAGCTTTATTTATATTTGAATGAGTTATATTAACATCCCCTTTTTGTTTTTGTAAATATTTAATCTTCTTAGTTTTATTTGTTATTTTATACATTTTATCAACTAACTGATTCACGCTTATCGGATTAGAATATCCTAGATTGAAGACTTCACCTTTAGATTCATCTTTTTCTCCTGCTAAAATTAGTCCATCTATAATATCAGATACATAGGTAAAATCTCTAAGTTGTTCACCATTTCCATAAATGCTTATTTCTTTATTTTGGAACATTAAATTATAGAACGTATATATCGCCATATCAGGTCTTCCTCTTGGACCATACACCGTATAAAACCTTAAAGACGTAATAGGTATTCCAAATTCACGATAATAATAATCTGCATATATCTCTCCCGTCAATTTTGATAAAGCATACGGAGATATTGGATTTTTTTGATGACCCTCATCACAAGGCGTATAACTTGGATTTCCATATACGGATGATGATGAAGCATATATCAATTTTTTAAGTTTTTCCGTATTTAAAGCAAATTCATATATTTTAATGGTACTAATTACATTATTGTTTATAACTTCAATTGGATTATTGATAGAATATCTTACGCCTGCTTGAGCAGCTAAATGAAAAATATAATCAATATCTTTATCGATTTGTTTATAAATTGAAGTATCTAAAAGATTTCCTTTTATTAACTTATAATTTTCTTCACTTTTATAGTTTTTAATTATGTCTCTTAATCTTTCTTCTTTTCCTTTATAGTATTCGTTAAAATTATCTAGAAGTATCAAATAATTATTATTTTTTAATAAAACTTCAGTTAAATGTGATCCAATAAAGCCTGCCGCTCCTGTGATTAAAATTCTGCTTTCAGTTATCATAGAAAATCAGTTTTATGATTTATAGTTAGATTTATAAAATAAATTTTAATTTTAAGAATAATAAGGATTGTTTTCTTTTCTTTATTTGATTTTAAACAAGAGAAAAATCGTAAGTTAAATAATAATGAAAAATTTAAAAAAACATTGCTAAAATTTTTTTTGCGTTTTTGAATTATATGCTATAATATTAATTGTTCGATTATGCTTGTTGAAGGAAAGAATATTTTAGTCACCGGAGCCGCTGGATTTATAGGAAGTAATCTAACAGATGAATTACTTAAATTGGGAGCAAATGTAGTTGGAATTGATAACCTATATAATGGGAGATTAGATAACTTAGAATGGGCTTTAAAAAATAAAAATTTTCGATTTTATAAAACCGATATTAGAGATTTTAATTATTTATTGGAAATTTCTAAAGAGATTGATATAATTTATCATCAAGCAGCATTTACTAGTGTACCTCAATCAATATTAATGCCAGATTCTTGTAATAATGTCAATATAAATGGTACTTTAAATATATTAAACATTGCAAGAAAAAATGATATTGATAAAATAATATTCGCATCCAGTTCTTCGGTATATGGTAATATTTCAACCTTACCGCTTGATGAAGACATGAAATTAAAGCCAATATCTCCATATGGTATCAGTAAATTAACATGTGAAGCGTATATGGAGGTTTTTAGACTTATTTACGGATTAAGAACAAATATTTTAAGATATTTTAATGTGTACGGACCTAGGCAGAGGGATTCTCCTTATAGTGGAGTTATTGCGATTTGGTTAGGAAGGATTATAAGAGATGAGGATTTAATTATATTTGGAGATGGCAAAAATTCAAGAGACTTCACTTATGTTAAAGATATTATTCAAGCTAACCTATTAGTGGTAGAAAAAGATTTTTCAGGACAATTGTTTAATATTGGTGCCGGTTGCCCTATAAATTTAACTGAATTGGCAAATTTGATGCTAAAAATTACAAAAAAACAGAATCTGAAAATCAATTACACAGACCCACGCCCGGGTGATATTGATAATAGTTATGCTGATATCTCTAAAGCTAAAGAATTATTAAATTTCAAACCGAAATATGATCAGGAAAGTGGATTAAAAGATTATTTAGAATGGTATAAAAGAAAAAATGCTATTAATATATAACAAATAACCAATATAAAAAGAAAATTTTGATTAGAAAAAAGATTAATTTATTATAATATTTTTCACATTTAAAAAGAGAATAGTTGATTTGATCCTATGAGTAAACTAAGGATTACCATAAATAAAATAATATTATTCATTTATACAAGAAAACAAATTACCGTACTTGGTTTATCTTTATTATCTTTTATTATAGTTTTTCTCAATCTAATTGGTATATCAGTTTTTCTTGAAATAAATGATATGTATGTACTTCAATTTTTTTTTAAACTGATATGTTTACTTAGCACAGCTTTCATTGTTATTTTTTTACCGTTTTATCCTTTATTTTTTATAATATTTAGAAATAAGAATTTCAATTTTTTAGAAAAAATTAGCTTAACGATAGTTGCGAATTTAACTCTTTATATCTTATCTGCGTATCTTGGAAATTTTTTTGAAATTCCTATTACAGGCTATTTCTTCTTTCTTTTAACCTTAATCATATATTTTTCATTGTTAATATATATCATTATTTATGAAGAAAGGACTAAAACTTCCCTTTTCTTAAAAGTTGAAGAATTTAACGTTGATAAACAATCATTTTATGAGAGTTTTTCTATTTTGAATTATTTTAAAAGAAGAATACCTTTATCTGGAATATTAGTAGTAATCTTTTTAATATTGATGGCAATAATGAATGGTGTAAGATTCAGCTATTTTTATGGTACTGATGCGATGTATCATATCTTTATGGCTAAAGTAATAAATAATCTTAATTATTTGCCAGTTGATCAATATTTTGGTGCTTTAGGTTTACATTTATTTGCAGCATTAATTCATTTTTTTACCGGAATAGATCATTTACTTTTAGCACAATATTTCTCTTTTTATACATTTTTAGTTTCAGGGCTTTTAATTTTTAATATTTTGAAGCGGATTTTTAAAAACCGTAACTTAGCCATTTTAGGAGTTTTTTTAGTAGAATTTACTTCTTTGGGTTTTAGCAATACAATGTATCAATTTTGGCCAACATCTTTAGCATCCATTCAATCTTTATACATTTTCTTTTTACTTTATGCAAGGTTAGAAAACTTTATCAAAGAAGAACCTCCTACGAAGAAAGAAATATTCTCAAATTTAACTTTCACATATATTTTTATTATTTTAATCTATATTAGTGCCTTATTTACTCACTCTCTTATAGCAACAATATATTTGGTATCATTTACCTTCATTTTTCTAATTTATTTTGCTCGAAGTTATAAGCGAGGAATAGATTTTATAATCTTATGTATCTGTATTGGAGCATTTGTCACTTTATTTAATATTAGTGGAATAAGTGCACATTGGATTATTGTTGATATTTTAGGTTTACCTTGGTATTTTCTAGTTATTGGAGGTGTCATTGCATTTCTAATAGTTTTAAAATTGCGAAGCGGAATTAAATTTGAAAAGAAGATATTTAAATTAGTTATTTCGGGTCAGAAATATGGATATTATAAAAAAATAGAAGATAAACTCATATTTCCAATTTTCTTATCATTCGGTGCAATATTTCTTATTTCAGTTTTAGTAGTGAATTATAATTTTCTTGATTTATATTTTTCAAGATTATTAATTGCGCTTGAATTTTTCATTATGATCTTTTTCGGAACATGGGGGTTAATTTTATTCCAAAAAAATCCAAGAGGTAAATCGTTAATATTATGGTTATTTGGTATGATAGTAATATATTTAGCTGCTTTTTCTCTGGATGTGTTTGTTCTGCATCAATTTTGGTCCGGAAGAATATTATTATTAATCTCCCCCGTTTTAATTTTTGGTTTTATATCTTATTTATATAAATTAATCAAATTAAAGTCAATTACTATGATTAAAATCAAAATTTTTATTTTAAGTGTCGTTGTTTTTACTTTTTTTGCCCAATTTTCAAATCAATTATTTGATGTCGACGATAAAGAATATAGTCTACATAAACGTGAAGTATATTCCCTTCAATGGTATTCACGCTATACTTCTGATGTAAATTTTATAATTTGTGAATTTGGAATTCCCTATGTAGTTATGTATTTTGAATATCCTTATGAAGAACATAATAAAAGTATTTTAATATCCGATCTAATTGATTTCAAGCAAGCACCAAAAGGTTATTTTAAACCAACAGATCATTTCTACCCAAATGGTACTAATAAATTACAACAAATGAAGGAGTATCTAAATTCAGATATTTATTTAATATTAGACGATAATTACATGGCATTTACCGGATTTGACGTTTTCGAACGATTAACAGAAGAAGAAATGGAAGAATATTATAGTATGGATTACATGAATAAAATTTGTTCTTCTAAAAGTGAAAATGGTATAGAATTTCCCTATTATTGGGTTATTTAAAAATCTCAAAATTGCCTGGAAGGAAATATTCAATCTTATTCTTTAGTATTAATTCTTTAGTGCCTTCTATCTTTACCATTTGAGGAATATCTCCAGTAATTCCTATTTTGTTTTTTCGAGAAATAAAAACGCCTCTAATATCTTCTAAATCATCAACAAAATCTAATCCATTTTTGATAGATTTCTCAATATCCTCCCCTTTTACAATATTTCCAATTTTTGTTGCAGCACCATCTGCTATTGTAGCATTTTCAGCAAAAATAGTCACTGCATCTGCTTGACCAAGGCTAACTGCATGTCCTATTGTTGCTGAACTAGTCGCAATACCAATGGGACAATCTTTTTTTTCAATTAAAAATCCAATATTCAGATTTAATTCATTACTTCCAGCAAAAAGGGCAATTTTCATTGTCTTTTCAGAATCGTTGGCTATTTCTCCACCATTTTCTATCAATGCGATTTTTGCGGTATCAAAATCATCATTTTTAGATTTCATTATTTTAAGCATCAAATCTGCAAATGCTCCTGCTACAGTAGCCATTGGACCAACATCACATAGGAGTGCTGCTTTAACCATTAGATTGATTATATCATAATCAGTTTGGACTTTAATCGGTGAAAATGAAGTAAGAAATTCTTTATGATTAATTATATATTTTTCCAAAATTCTTCTATGAAGATGAAATTCACTTTTTGCTCTTATAATAGCATTTTTAGATTCTGAAATAATAGTAATATCTGACTCTTTTTCAATAAAATGAAATTTATATATTTTCACTTTTATTTTCTAATAAATTTAATTTAATCTCAAATCTTAAGATTATAATTCAAATAAATATAAATAAATTATAGATTATTATTTATTCAAAACGGACATAATTGAATCATGAAACAAATTAACTACGATGATATAATCTCACAATTAAAAACAGAACTAAATTCAGAATGTGCAATAGCAAATCGATATGGTATAATACTTGGAACGGCAATTAAAGAATTTTCTAAGGGAAAAGTGATACCCCAAAAAATTCTATCGCTTATAGCTAATTCTCAAGATATTGCTAAAGATTTGAATTTGAAAAAAATAAATTCTTTTGCTTTAGAAGCTCAAGATTATAACTATTTATTTACATTCAATGAAGAGTTAATCTTAATTTCAAAATTAGATTTAGACGTTAATTTAGCAAAACTTATGCCAAGTATTAGTGTGTTTTTAAAAAAATTAGGTGAAACTTCTAAAAAACAAGAGATAAATGAGTTTTCAATTTTTGATTTTTCAAAGGAGATTAAAAAAATTGAAGATACTATCAAACATGAAAAATTTAAAGAAAAAAAATATTCAATTATAAAAGATCTTGTTAAATTTATTTCAAGTTAAAAAATTGGAGTTCTTATATATAATTTTATGGTGATTCACGATTCTAAGACAAGTATACATTTATAAGGGCAGTGATTTGATCTATTATAGACATTTTGGGAAAGCGCTAAAAACAGAAGTATTTAATGCACTAGTTGTTGACTTGATGAAAGATGCTTTTGTTAAAAATACAGATAAAGTAAACTATCATGATTATTATAAATATAGAATTTCATATATCACCGAAACAAAATTAGAAGTAATGTTTTTGTTTGTTACAGGATTAACTGATAATTTTGATAATATTAAAAAAGAATTAATAAAATGTAAAAAACAGTTTTTAAATTTATTTGAAGATATTATTAAACACAAATATGATGATAAAACCTTTGAAGTTTTTGATCCTACCATTGATGCAATTCATAAAAATTTAAGACCAAAAATATCACTGGTAGGATTTTCTGGAGTTGGTAAAACAACAATAACAAGGCTTATAAAAGCAGAAGAAATTCCTATGCAGCATATTCCAACAATTACTGGTGATATTGCTACAATTAAGATTGGAAAATTACATTTTCACCTCTGGGATTTTGCAGGTCAAGAGCAATTTAGTTATCTTTGGAATAATTTTATCAAAGGTAGCGATGCTGTCCTTTTAATTACAGATTCTAGTTTAGAAAATGTAGAAAAAAGTAAGTTTTTCTTGGAATTAATAAAAGAACAAGCACCCCATGCTCATACCGCTGTAATAGGGAATAAACAAGATCTACAGACTGCAATGAAGCCTGATCAAATTGAAAAAATTTTAGGTTTAAAGACTTATTCAATGATTGCAAAAGATCCTGTTAACAGAGATAAAATGATAACAATTATTGCAGATATTTTAGAAATGAGTGCAGAAGTATCACCATTATTGCAACCTTTATTGAAAAGAGATACTCATATAGAAGAAGCCACAAAAGCATTAGAGAATGCTGAGTTTGGAAAAGCAGCAAAAATTTTTGAGGAAATTAGTGATTTATGTATTGAATTAGGTGATGATTCATTAGGAAGAGAATTTTTCGAAAAATCTCAAAAAATTAAAAACATGCTTCAGCAAATGTCACCTCCACAACCAACCTCTCCAGCGATTACCGAGCCTAAAAAAGCTAAATCAGAAGAGATTCCACCTCCGCCATCTCCTGATCTACGAAAACCTCCAGAGGAACCTATAGCACTTGAGAAACCAAAAATTCCAGGAAAATCAGCAGACCCCATAGAACCTAAAGTACAAAAGAAACTTGTTAAAATAATTGAAGAAGAGAGCGTTCCTGAAACTCCAGAAAAAAAAGCTTTCCCACCCCCTCCTCCACCAAAAGAACCTATAGCTGAACCAGAAAGTCTCCAAAAACCTGAATCACCCCCCCTAGATGTGGGTTTAAATCTAAATCCGGAAGATTTTATGGTAAAAGAAAGACCTAAAACTATAACAACAGTTCCTAAGGATGCAAAGGAAAAGTTAACAATATCTCCATATGCTCAAGTTGAAAATCAACAAGTAAAAAAGGAACCTAAAGCTGTTGCTCCAACTAAATTAATCAAACCAAAATCAATAAAACAAGTAACCCCACCAAAATTAAAACCAACTCCGGTTACTCAGAAACCACCTGAGATTCAACCAACTGAACAACCACATACTCCTGTACCAGTCGTTCCAACAATGTTAATTAAACCAGAAAAAAAACCAGTAACACCTCCTAAAAAGCCAGTTCCAGATATACCTATTACACCCATACAACAAAAAACTGCACAAGTCAAACCTAGTACATTAGACATTCAACAGAAGGGCGATCTTGAAAAATCCTTGATGGATTTAAAAATTAAGAGGGCAAATATTTCAAAAATGTCATTAGAATTTGATATGAAAGAATTAACAGGGGAGATTACTACTAAAGAACTTGAGGATAAGAAAAATAAATTAAGAGAAATTGAGAAAAATATTAATAGCCAAATTCATGAATTAGAAGAACTAGTAAAAAAATTCGATTAATTTTTAAGAGTTTTGGGCGCTAAAAATTTTTAAGAAAATCTAATTTTTAAATCTAGTGTTTAAATTTCTTTATTGCATTACTTTAAATAACGAATAGATATAAATAGTTATAAAAAAAATTTTTAATCAGTGGTGTAAGTTATGACAATAATTATTATGAAATTTGGAGGCAGTTGTCTGATTAATAAAAATGCCTTTAAAAAAATTTCCGAAGTAACGAAAATATATGAAAACGTAAAAAAGGTGTACGTTGTATCAGCACTTCGAGGAGCAACAGATCTTCTTCTAAAAATGATTCAGGATATTGATAGTGAAAAAGAATTGGATAAAACTATGGCTATTTTTGAAAAAAAACATTTTGATATTATTGAGAAAATATTCGAAGAAGATTCTGAAGAATTTAACAAAACTAAAGATTGGTTAGACAGAATATTAAGCGATCTTGAGGATGTTTTTGCAGATATTAAAGAATTTGGTTTAGAACCATATTATAAGGATTACATCCTAAGTTTTGGTGAAATGGTATCAACTTATATATTAAATCAATTTCTTATGAGTAGAGGTTTTGAATCTATTTTTATTCCAGCAACTAAGTTATTGATAACTAATGATGAATTTAATAATGCTTACCCTCTTTATAATTTAACAAACGCCAGAGTAGGGAGATTATTAATCCCTCTTTTGGAAAATCCTAAAAAAAATTCCATCGTATGTATTACTGGATTTATTGGAAGAAATAAAATAGGATATACCACAACATTAGGAAGAGGAGGTTCCGATTATACAGCTACAATATTAGCTCATTCTATTTACGAAATGGGAAGTGATAAGGATATTAAAGTAATACTATGGAAGGATGTTGATGGATTATTATCAATTGATCCTAATTATATCCCGAAAGCATCACTAATTCGAAATTTAGATTATGAAGAAGCAAAACATATCGCAAATTTTGGAGCAAAAGTCTTACATCCCAAATGTTTAGAAGCTATTGAAAAAAAAAGAATTCCGCTAGAAATTAGGAATTTTGACAAACCTTTAGAGAAGATAGATTATACAACCATTTCAGGATATACAGATAAAAGCTTTATAAAAGGAATTTCTGCTGTTGAGGATGCGATAATAATTTCTATAACTTCTGGAAGTTTAGTTGATGTTCCAGGAGTCTTAGCAAAAATATTCAAAATTATGAGTAAAAATAGTATTAGTGTTTCCTTAGTTGCTCAAAGTGCCTCAGAAATTAGCACTTCATTCATAGTAAAGAACGAAGATGCTGAAAAAGCACTTATGGCGTTAGATAAATCAGAATATTTTTCAGACTTCTTTGAGATAAAAAATGAAGAGGTGGCAATAATTAATATAACGGGTTTAAAAGTTTTGGATAACCTAACAAAAGTTAAAATATTCCAAGCTTTAGAAAAAAAGCAGATTAAAGTAAAAGCATTAACCCAAAGTATTGAGGAATTAAATTTTTCGCTAGTAATAAGTAAAGTAAATCTTATTGATGCTATTAATGTTATTCACAATGATTTATATGAAGATTTTGAATAGTTATATATCCTTTAGAAACAATTTAGTAGATTTAATACATTATAACTATCTTATTTAAGAAAAAAGTTACACACAATTATTGCGTTCGGGAATCAATAATTCTTCTAGTTAATTCTGTAAACGCTTGATCAACATTAATACCCGTTTTAGCTGAAGTTTCAATGTACATGCTTTTTTCTTTTCCCGCAAAAGAACTGGCTTCATTCCGATCAATCACCATTCCAACGTCCTCAAGTAAGTCTGCCTTATTCCCAATTAATACAAATGGGATATTTTCTCCAGCAAATTGGCGTATTTCAGTAAGCCATTTCCTTGTTTCTGTGTATGTTTGTTCTCTTGTTAAATCAAAAACTAATAGCGCTCCAGCAGCTCCCTTATAAAATGTTGATCTAATAAATTCAAAACGCTGCTGTCCTCCGATGTCCCAAATACTTAAGGTAGCTATTTCTCCCGATCTGAATTCTACGTCTTTGGTCAAGATGTCTACTCCGACAGTTAATTTATAGTTTGCCGCAAATCGATTCTTTATAAACCTTTGGACCAAACTCGTTTTTCCAACGGCCGCGGCTCCGGTAAGCAATACTTTTAATTTAAAACTTGACATAATGTACCTTTTCTTGACTATAATTCTTATATTATTTAAAAAAATATTTAATGGTATATAAATTATTATCGTAATAGTTATTTAAGAATTTATTTAATTCTTTTTTATAAATTTATATTATTCTTGTTAAAGATTTAATGTATTTATTTCTTAAATATTTTTACACAATTTTTAATCAGTAAATTATTAAATAATTGATTTTAGTGGACTTATTTTGATTTCTATACATTTTTATAAATAGATTTTTATAAACCAATGGATATTTAAGTAGATTTTATAATTAGAATTCAATATTATCTTTTTGGAATATCCTTATACATATCTAGATTTGGAAAAAAATCTAAATTTAAGTGGGGAAAATACATTGCTTCAGCATATTCTCGTTGAAATTTCTTCTCTAAAGCGATTTCCACATAATCAATATCTTCTAATAAATTATGAGCTTTCATTCTGAGCTTTTTATTTAATAAACAATTTATCGCACCAATTCCTGCCGCATTACCTATTTGAAAAATTCTCTCAGATGGGATATCTGGAATCATTCCAATAAATTTTGCGCTCTCTTTGTTTATATAATTTCCAAAAGCTCCCGCTAAAAATATTTGTTCAATCTTATAATTTGTTTTATACTTTTTTCTAAAATAATCAAGTAGTATTCTTGTCCCTGAAAAAAACGCTGCTTTTGCCATTTGAAGTTCTCTAATATCTTTTTGTGAAAGCGTAATTTCTCTTCCAATAGCAGTTTCAGTTTTTTTTACAATAACAAATTCTAGTTTTTTATCCCTCTGTAAGAATCTATCGCTATCAATCAATTCCTTGTTAAAGTTACCACTACGAGTTATCACTTTAGATTTTAATAATTCAGCTACAGCATCTATTAATCCAGAACCACAGATTCCAATAGGTTTTCTATTTTTTATGGTAGTAAATGATACTTCTAAAGTTTGAGGATCTATATCAATTGTATCTATCGCACCTCCAGCAGCTCTCATTCCATCTTTAATATGGGCTCCTTCTAAAGCAGATCCTGCGGCACAGGACCCGGTAGCTAAAACATCCTTATTTCCTATAATAATTTCACCATTCGTACCAATGTCTATTGCTAAGGTTAAATCAAGTTCTTCATCTATCTTTGAGGAAAGTATTACTCCAATAGTATCTGCACCAACAAATCCCGCTATTAATGGTAAGATATATACATTTCCATAAGGGTATATATTTAAATTTACATTTTTAGGTGTTACATTTAATGATTGTTGAACTACAGGAACATAAGGACTTAATCCAATACTTATAGGATTTAATCCCAAAAAGAGGTGATGCATAACGGAATTACCAACAACTGAGATTTCAAATATTTGTGAGGGAATAATTTTTGCTTCGGCGCATAACTTCAAAATTAATTTGTTTAGTGCATCAACAACTATAGAATTTAATTTCTGAAGACCGCCTTTATTATCTTTAACATAAGTAATCCTGGTGATTAAATCTTCTCCATAAGCAATTTGTGGATTTAACATTGATGCAACAGCATATGTTTTCCCATCAGTAAGGTTAATTAAATATCCTACTACCGTTGTTGTTCCAATATCAAAAGCTACTCCATAATTTTCCTCTACTTTGTTTTTGGGTTCACAATGTATTATCTTAGAAGTATTTAATATTGTAATTGTTAACTCATTAGAATGTTCTCTCAAAACTTCTGAAATATTTTTTAATACTTCGAGCTCAACATCATATTCTCCACTTTTTCTTCGATTTTTCGATATAGAATTAATACCAGAAAGAATTCGTTCTAAATCAGGGATGGGATTATCAAGTGATGCTTTTTCAACGCTTATGCAAAATTTTTTAACATTAGGAAGGATTTTAATTTCTTTTTTGATACCTGAAGTTAATATTTTAAAATCTTCAATCAATAACTCATCAGGTAGGAATATAATAACTTGTGGGGGGTTAGACAACTTTAATTGTTTTATTTTTGTTTTATTGATCTTGGTTTGACAAGCCAATCTCCAACCTTCTGCTAATTCAGTTCTATTTAATATTTCTATTTCAGATTGTGTGGGAGAGTTTAAGATTTCCTTTCCTTTATTAATCTGAAGTTTACATTTTCCACAAGTTCCTACACCTCCACATAAGGTTCTAAATTGAATACCTGAGTCTATTAAAACATCATATATAGTCTTTTCTTTTGGAAAATAAAGTCTTCTAGAAATAGGCTCTAAGTCCAAAATTATATTATTGCTATTATTTTCCATATCTAAATCTCATAAAATAATATTTAAACTCTGATGAGAAATTAGAGATAATAATCTTGGTAAAAAATTTTTAACTTATTTAATTTAAATAAATTAATTGGCAAGATATAAAAAATTTATTTGATAAAAGGGTTTAATTTATTGTAAGAATGGCAAAATGTTTTTAACCATCAATTTATTCCAAATTAAAAACAATTTCAAGAGAAGTAATTATAATGCAGAATAATGAATATTTAGCTCAAGAAGCCCTCAAATACTTAGAGAGAGCTCAGAGGTTTGAAGCGGAAGGAAAGGCACAGGAAGCTATTGAAAATTATCAATTAGCTGCCGATAATCTTAAAAAAAGTGGTTATATGATGCATAGAATTAGTGAGTTGTATGATAGAATAGAGGGTTTAAAGACTTTCATAAAAGAACAGAGATTATATCAGCATGAACAACTAAGTGCTCAAATTGAAAAATTTCAGGATCAGGCTTTTGTTATAATTGACAGAGCTTCTGAACTAGAATCAGATGGAAGTTTTCAGGATGCAATCGAGCGATACAATTCTGCTATAAAATTATTAACTCAAGCTGGGTGGTCTGAATCACAACTGCAAAATCTAAAAATGAAAGTTGCTGCTCTTACAGATAAAAATGAAACTCAAAAAACTACTAAGAGTGATGAAGATATTTCTATACAACTACCTTCGCAAATAGGAGGGAAACCTCAGGTAGTGGATGCTTTTGGTGAAATAAAGAGTATTGAAAAGGCAGAACACCTTAGAAAATATCAAGAAATGAAAGCAAAACAAGAGAAAGTACAAAATGATGCTTTTGCATTTATTGATAATGCTAAATTTCATGAGAAAAATAAAAAATTTGATGCAGCAATTGAAAATTATAAAAAAGCAGTTAATTTATTAAATTCAATCGGATGGAAGGACCAGACGCAAAATCTTCAATTTATAATTGAAAAGCTTATAAGAGAGAAAGAAATTCATGAAAGGTTTGAAACAAAACAACAAATTGAAGAATCTTATGCTATTCATGATTCTGTAATTGATTCCCAAATGTTACCAGATAGTTCTGAAGTAGTCGAATTTGAGTATAAAAGAAAATCTGAGGAAGATATACAAATTGAAGCATTTAATTTGATCGATTTTGCTAAAAAACTAGAAAGGGAAAAGCAATACGCAAAAGCCATCGAGAAATTTCAAAGAGCTATAGAATTATTTAAATCGATTGAATGGGACTCATATATCCAACCTGTTGTGAATTTTATAGATGATATAAAGGAAAAGCAAAATAATGAAGAAGAATTAGATGGTATAAGAAAAAAGAGAGAAGATAATCTTGAAAAAATACAAGACCAGTTGTTTCTAAAAGAAAAAGAACATGTTATACAGACAGCAAAAGATTTTGAAGTACAACATAGGGAATATGTACAAAAAAGACAATCACAATTGGAAAAAGAGAGTCAATTTTTTACCTTTTTAGATGAAGCTGATAATAAACTCCAGCAAAATCAAGATTTTAATGGAGCAATTAAAGAATATCAAAATGCGTTAGAAATACTCCTTGATCTTGGATCAGGTTGGGAATCTTATGTTCCTACAATTAAAACCACTATCGATAGTGTGAAGAAACTAAAAGAAACACAATATGAAAAGGAGTTTGAAGCACAGAAAAAATTAGAGGAAAAATCAAAACAAGAATTAGAGTTTCAGAAGCAAATTTCAACTCTATTAGAAAGAGAACGCAAAAAGTTAAAAGAAAAAGAAATTGAAATCCAATTGGATAAGGATAAGCAAGGATTTATCGAGCAACGTAAAGATTCCGCATTTAAAGCGCTAGATGAAGCCCAAAAGTATATTAAAATGGGGAATTTAGATAATGCAATTTTAGCTTATCAAAATGCAGCTAACATTTTTACGAGTATTCAATGGCAGGAAGAAGTACCTCTGATTGAAGCATCGATTAAAGAATTAGAAAATATGAAGAACGAAATTGAAATAAAAAAACAAAAAGATATCCAAAGAGAAATTGAAAGACAAAAAGAAGAATATGATTTTCATGAAAGAATTACGACTCAGTTAAGAACAGAACGAGAGAAGCTGAGGAAAAAAGAAGTAAAAATAAGAGAAAAAGATAAAGAGTTAGAATATCGACAGAAAAGGAAGGAAGATGCTTTCAAGATACTAGATCAAGCTCAAAAATGTATCAATGAAGCTAATTTTGATAAAGCAATTGAATATTATCATATTGTAGCTAATATCTTTGCAGAAATTCAATGGTATGATGAAGTAGAATTTATAGGGAATGCTATAATAGAAATCGAGAATCAAAAAAGGGACCTAATTTTAAAGAACCAAGGAGAGCTACAAAAGAAGCTTGATAGAGAAAAAAGAGAAAAAGAATTTCAGATAAATATTGTAGATAAGCTAAAATTACAAAAAGAAATGTTTAAGCAAAAAGCTTTGAAATTAAGAGATAAAAATAAAGAAATAGAATATCGTGAACAAAAGAGAGGTGAGGCTTTTATTCTGATTGAAAAGGCACAAAATTTTCTTTCATTAGGTAGATTTAACGAAGCGATTGAGGCGTATAGGAATGTTGCTAATATTTTTGCACAGATACAATGGAAGGAGGAAATCCCAATTATAAACAATGCTATCATGGAAATCGATATAAAAAAGAAGGAAAAGGAATTACTGAAACAAAAACGCATTGAGGAGGGTGTTAAAAAAGAATTGGAAGATTTTAAATTTTTTAACCGAATAAAACGCCAAAGAGAAATTGAAATTAAAAAAATGCAACAAAAACAAGAAATACTGGTTAAAAAAAAAAAGTTATCTGCTCAACAGCTTATTAAACAAGCACAAGCCTTTAAGTTAATTGATAAAGGTGATTCTTTACTGAATCAAGAAAGCTTTGAAGATGCTATGGCAACATACCAACAAGCTCTAGATTTATTAGACGGCATTGGTTGGAAGGGCGGGTATGTAAAATTAATTCGAGAAACAATTAATGAAATTAATTTCAAAAAAGAAGAAAAGGAAAAAGCAAAGCTAAGAGAAAAAGAGCTAGCAAGAAAACAAATTGAAGAAGAAAGAAAATTTGAAATGAAACTTGCCGAACAAATGAAGAGAGAAAGGGAAAGGTTCAAAACAAAGAAAATTGAAATTGAAAAGAAAGAAGTAATAATGGAACAAATAAATTCACTTAAGATCGAAGCGTTTGATTTAATGGATAAAGCAGAGGATTTAGTGAATATAGGATTGTATGAGCAAGCAATTGAACTTTATCACCAAGCAGAATTAGTTTTAAATGAAATTCAGTACCCTACGGATGCTATTAAAGAATTAATTTTAAATATCCAAGAGAAGAAAAGAGAAAAGGATTTAGCAAGACACTATGATCTAGAACAAAAAATTAGGAAAGAGGAGGAGGAAAAAATTTTTCAGCAAAAAATTGTAGAATATATGAACTTTGAGAAAGAAAAAATAAAAAATAAACAAATTGAGCTAAGAAAACGTGAAATTGTTAAAGAATATATGGACAAAAGAAAAGAAGATGCATTTGATCTTTTAGACCAAGCTGAAAGCTTTTTAAAAGCAGCTCTATATGATAAAGCACTCGATTTTTATCATAGTGCAGAATTAATTTTGAATGAAATTCAATTTCCAACTGAAACTGTACGAGAAATGATTTTAAAAGTCACTGATAAGAAAAGAGAGCAAGAATTAGAGAAACAAAAGGAATTAGAGATCAAAATTCAAAAAGAGAATGAGCAGAAAAAATTTAATAAAAGGTTAGCTGAGCAAATAAGTAGGGAAAAAGCAAGACTAAAAGAAAAGAAAATTAAAATTCAAGAAATAGAAAAAGTTAAAGCCAAAGTGGAAGGAAAGAAAGAAGAAGCATTTAAAATTTTAGACGACGCTGAAAATTTCATTAAAACAAAGGATTATGATAAGGCAATAAATATTTATAGACAAGTCATGTTAATTTTAAATGAAATACAATTTCCAACTGATTCTATCACTGAGATGATCGTTAAAGTAGAAAATCTTAAAAAACAGCAATTTGTTCAACAACAAGCAAAATTGAAAAGAGAACTAGCAAAAATTGAAGAAGAAAAGAAATTAAGAGTTCTTATCGAAGAAAGAAGAAAATATGAAAAGGAAAAGCAATTAGCGCAAAAAATGGCACTTCAAGAACGAGAAAGGTTGGCCCAAGAACAATTAAGCAATAGAGAGGCTGCTTATTCTCTTTTAGAAAAAGCAGGTAATTTCCTTATAAGGAAAATGCCAGATTATGATAATGCCATATCTTTATATAATCAGGCAAGGAACATTTTAGCTGAAAAAGTTGGTTGGGAACCTGAAATAAATAGCATTAATAGTTTAATAAAGGATTTAGAACAAGAAAAGAAAAATTTAATAGAAAAGAAAAAACGAGAAGAAGAAATACGAATTCAAAGACAAAGGGAATATGGGAAATTCCAAGAAGAAATTAGACAGAGACGTGAAGAGTATTTAAGAAGGAAAAGAGAACAACAGAAAAAGAGGAGCCAATTAAAACAACAACAACAATATGCCGATCAGTTAAAGGATGAAGGGTTAAAATTAATAGATGAGGGAAAGCGGTTAACCATTCATCACGATTTTGAAAAAGCTTATAATTTTTTTGAACAAGCGATTGCAAAATTTAACGAAATTGGTTGGGATGAGCAAACAAAATTCATTGAGAAAGAAATTGAAAATACTAGACTACTCCAAGAAAAAGTAAAAGAAGAAGAAAAAAGGATACAAAAAATTTATGAAGAATTAGTTAGTAAAAAACGCTTAGAAGAAATTCGATTAAAGGAAAAAGAGATAAAAATCCAAGAGACTATTGGCGAACTAAGCGATATGACCGGTGAAGTTTCACATTTAATCAAAAAACAAATTAAAGAACAGAAATTAATACAAAAAGAAGAAAAAGAAATAGAGAAAAAAGCGGCAAAAAAATTTAGAAAAGATATGAAGGAATTAATCAATTTAAAGCAAGAACTTATAAATGAAATTAAGAGTTCTAAGGAGGATGCTGCTAAAAAACGAGAAGAAATGCAGCTATCAAAGGATAAAGAAAAAGCTGATGAGATTAAAGAGATGTTAAAGGATTTAACTAAAAAGAAGAAGAAGTAATTATCCTTTTCTACTTATTAATATTTTATTTCAATATAACACTAAAAGAATTTATATTCTTTTGATATGTTAATATACTCATATTATAATTAAACATTGCCATTTTAAAATGATGGAACATAAAGAGGATGTTTTAAAATCTCGAATGTATGCAAGGCAACAACTAATTGACGGTTGGGACCAAGAAACTCTTGAAAGTTCATGTATAATGATTGTTGGGGTTGGAGCTCTTGGGTGTGAAATAGCTAAAGATTTTGCTTTAATGGGAATAGGAAAATTAATCTTAATAGATTTAGATACTATAGAAACTTCAAACTTATCCCGGCAGATGTTATTTAGACCTGGAGATGAAGGTCGCCCTAAAGCAGAGGTGGCCGCAGAACGTTTAAAAGAAATGAATCCATATTTAGAAGTGGATTTTTACTTTGAAAAGCTACAAAAGTTGCCCATGTCTGTGTATGAAGAATCAGATGTAATTATTGCTGCACTAGATAATTTTAACGCACGATTAGATTTAAATAAGATATGTCTTAGGTTGAAAAAACCAATGATTGAAGGGGGAACAGTTGGTTTTGAGGGGCATGTTCAAATTGTTATTCCAGAGGATTCTGAAATTGAATATAAAAATAGAGATATTGAAATTGAAAAAATTGTGGAGAGTAAGATGTGGGAAGTGGAAAACCCTGATTATCTAGATGCTTTGAAAGAAATTGAAATCTTGGAGGAATTAATCGAGAAAATCAAAAGAGAAAAAATTGAACCCATAAGAGACCACATTAAAAAACAAGTTGAGATAGATTTTGATAAGGATTATGCCGAGAAAGTTTTAAATTTAACTCCCTGTTACCGATGTCTTGTACCAATTCCTCCCGCTGATGATAAATTAGTTGCTGCATGTACATTAAAAGGATTACCTAGGAATAGAAATCATTGTGTGATAAAAGCTGAAGTAAATTTTGAAAAACAATATGGATTTAAACCGGATATGAATGTTGATGATGACGTTATGAAGTTAAAAGAAATTGCACAGGAAGAATTGGAAGCATTAAGACAGCGTGTGTTTAATGAGAATATTCCCCCTGAAAAATTGGAAACTCTTAGCCCTGGAGAAATCCAAGATTGGAAAAATAATATCACAGAAACATTCGGTCCAGATTTTAAGTTTGAAGAAATGGAGAATATACTTGGAAATAAAATTGCTGCGATCCAATCGGTTAGTTCAGTAATAGCAAGTATACAATCACAAGAAGCACTAAAAATATTATTAAGATTACATGGTAGAAATGTCGGACCTCCAATGGATCCTCCCTATGTTAATTATAACGGCGTGTATGGTCAATTTGATCACCTTGACATTGTTAAAAGAGAAGATTGTTTAGCATGTGGTAAAATAGAAGGTGAGGAGAACATTCAGATAGTTGTTCCATTTGATGCTGATATCGGATATATTTTTAAAGCCATGAGAATAATTGGTCATGAATTAGAACCAATATTATGGATGATTACAAATCCAGTCAACAAAGAATTATATTGGAATCCGTATATCCCTTCTATGAAAGACCCAAATATTAAATTAACATCTTTAAAAATAAAGAATAACGATATTATAACGTTGACACCATTAGGGCAAGCGAAGATAGAATCAGAAATTAAGAAATATAATATAATTATTACCTACATGTAAGTTCCGTAAGTTATTTTTTTATCATTTTTCCGTGTAAATACAAATAAAATTTTAAGTTTAAGTAATGATAAGGCTAATTTCAAGAGAAGAATTAAATTTTGCCCTTAAACTAACTGAGATTGAAGAATGGGGGACTTCTAAAGAAGAGTTAGAAGATCTCTTTCTATTTTCCCCGCAAGGTTTTTTTATTTCTGAATCTAAGGGAATACTTAATGGGATTGTTTCTACTGCATTTTATGGATCATTTGGAGTCATAGGAAATTTAATCGTCGCAAAAAAATTTAGAAGGCAAGGATTTGGAAGAAATCTGATGAAATATGCATTTGATTACTTAAAATCTAAAGGTGCTAGAACAATTTTGCTTGATGCCGTGCCCCAAATAATATCTTTATATAATAAGTTAGGTTTTCAAGCTATTTGTCGTTCTTTAAGATTAGAAGGGATTTTAACTTCCAAACCAGTTGAAAGTGTGCGTTTAATGACATTAAAAGATATTGGCAAAGTAATTCAATTGGATCGAAAACATTTTAGAGGAGATAGAGGATATCTTCTAAAAAGAAGATTTTCTCTTCATCCAAATTTATGTCATGTTTTAATTCGAAAGGACAAATTAAATGGATTTATAATGGGTATTCCAAAAGAGAATTTCATATTAGTTGGCCCTTGGATTGTTAATCCAAAAGAAACTAAACCGCAATTACTACTTCAAAGTTTAGTTAATAATGTAAATTTAAATATTTTTCGATTAGGGGTCCTTG
>JAEOSD010000105.1 GCA_016840545.1 Promethearchaeota archaeon | reverse complement strand
AGGCAAAAATGTGTACTTCTTCCCTGGAAAACCTATTAAAAAGAATGTTCAAATAATCCTTCAAAAATTTTTAAATAATTCAAAAAAGTTTAATATTAAAATAATTTCTAAAAGATTTTATATAGGTTCACGTTCTGATGGCTATTTTTTGAAAAAAAGAGGATTTCAAGGGATTGGAATTGGAGATATAGAATCTTATAAATTCATTCATTCTACTAATGATACACTAGATAAAATAGATCCTTCAAAATTAAAGGATCTTTGTGAAGCAATTACCACAATATTAAATGATTATGACACAAATTTTAATATATCTTAAGCTTCTTTTGAATTCAGAAGTAATAAATTTAATTAATTTATTTTAGATTCAAAAGTGTTGAAATATAAGGAATTTAATGAAAAAGAATTAGGCTCGGTTGTAACTCCTCTAAAAACAGCTAATTACATAATATCGAAGCTAGGGATAATAAAATCGTCTCAAAAGATATTAGATCCAAGTGTAGGTTCTGGAGTCTTTATTAGAGCTTTATTGACGCTAGGAATAGATCAAAATCAAATCTATGCATATGATATCAACCCAGATTATAAAAAGGATATTGAACATTTAGGGATACATTTTGAAGTAAGAGATACACTTTTGACAATAAATTCTAATTCTTTTAATGAATTTGATTTTATAATTGGAAACCCTCCATATTTAAATAAAGCTAGTTCTTATGTTCGGAAGAATAAATCGAAATTGAAAGAACTCTACGGATATATTAACGCTCATGAAACGTATTCTATGTTTATCGTGAATAGTATTTGGAGATTAAAAGAAGGTGGCAAATTAGGCTTTATAACTAGCGATTCATTTTTGACCTTAAGCACACATAAAAAACTTAGAAAATTTATCTTGGAAAACTGCTTAATTGATGAAATTTTACTCCCTCCTAAAGATTTATTTTCAAAACAAAGAGTTAGCACAAGTCCAGCCATAATCATATTAACAAAATCTATTGGGGAAAAAAATAAAAGAGTCAGAGATAAACATCTAATAAGGGTTGTACCTCGCCTTGAAAATGAAGTACAATACATTAATCTAAAAAATATTTTTAATATAATGCAAAAAAAATATCATAGTTTACCCTTTAATATCTTCTTCATAGATATAGAACCTGAAATTATTGATCTCTTCGAAAAGTCTCCTAAATTAGAAGATTACTTTAAAGGATATATTGGAATGCATACTCATAATAATAGAAAATATATTGCAGCAGTCGAAGGGACATCGTTAGCAAATATTTTTGAAAACAGGAATGCTAAAATTTTAGACCCAGATAAAAAATATAAAATAATCACAAAAATAGAGTTGAACTCCGAAAACTGGAAACCTTACTTAAAAAGAGGAGGAGCAGATCAATATTATAGGCCTATGATGGAGGGTCTTATTTGGGATGAAGCTTCAATCCCAATTTATGATATTCCCAAAAGTGTGCCTTTTGAACAGGAGGGGATTGTAATAAGTGGAGTTAGCTCACGATTGGCAGCACGATATATGCCAAAAGGGTGTTATTGGGATTCTAATAAAGCAATAGGTTTCATACTAAAAAATAAAACCATTTCAATTCATTACATATTAGGTCTATTGAATAGTTCTCTATATAATTATCTCGCAAAAGGTATTATAAATAATACCAGTAGCATTCAAATCACAGGGATTCACGCGTTACCGATAATTCCACCTGATAAAAACACAAAAGAACAAGTCGAAAGTCTTGTAGATATAATTATTAGAAATAAAATGAAAAATTTGAATTATGATTTTAAAAGTCAACAAAAAGAAATTGATAAGTTAATATTTAATTTTTATTCTCAAAAGTTTCATTTTCCAGAAGCTTTAAAGGAAAAATTAGATAAGAATTATTCTATCTATTAACATAATAGATATTTTTTCAGCTCCCAGCTTGTTTCATTTCCTTCACTTTTTGCCTTTTTAAATTCTTCGAGTTCTTTTTGCTTTAAATTTAGATATAATTTTTTTAATTCTTTTCCTAAAACTTTTTCAATGAAATTACTTTTTTTAAAAGCAGTTAAAGATTGATCTAAACTACTTGGTAATTCTCTCACTCCTAATTTTATTCTTTCTTCTGTTGTTAAATTATACATATTTGTGTTAATAGGATCCTTTGGTTCAATTTTATATTTAATACCATCTAGACCTGCGGCAAGTAAAAGAGCAGTTCCAAGATATATATTCATTGCAGCATCTCCTGCGCGGTATTCTATTCTTGCTGATTTTTCATATCCAGGAACTCTAATTAAGGCGGTTCTATTACCTATACCCCATGTATCATAAACTGGAGCCTCATGGTTAGGTATAAGTCTTTTATATGAATTGGTAGTAGGATTTAAAATAGCTGAAATAGAATCAACACGCTTCTGTATTCCTCCAATATAATATCTTAGTAAATCGCTAATACCTTTTTCTTCATCATAAAAAATATTCCTATCATCTTTAGTAAGGTATTGATGAATATGTAATCCATTCCCAGCTTCGGATGAAATTGGTTTGGGCATAAAAGTTGCAATTAAATCATCATAAAAAGTCTCAGTTTTTACAATCATCTTTGCTGTTTGAACATGGTCAGCTTGATAGAGAGCACTACACGGTAAAAACTCGATTTCATGTTGTCCAGTACCAACCTCATGATGGATTGTTTTAATTCCAATTCCCATTCCCATCATACTGTCAGAAATTTGACGTCTTAATTCATGTAATTTATCAGTGGGTGGTATATCCATATAAGATCCATTATCAGCAGGTTTTAAGTCGTTTGTTAAAAAATACCATTCTAATTCTGGTCGAGTTAGAAACTCATATCCTAAAGATTTTGCCTTACTTATTTGAGTTTTTAATATGCCACGTGGACATGCTGAATAAGCATTACCATTATTATCTGTAATATCACAAATAAACCTCCCTATCCTATTATTCCAAGGAATTATTGCAAAAGTGTTCAAATCTGGTACTATTTTCATATCACTCTGCTCAGTTTTTAGAAATCCTAAGCTTGAACCATCAATACCAGTACCTTCTCGCATGTCCTCCCAGATTCTAACAGGAAATTCGACTTCCTTAAACTCACCAA
Source organism: Promethearchaeota archaeon (assembly GCA_016840545.1). GTDB lineage: Archaea > Asgardarchaeota > Lokiarchaeia > Sigyniarchaeales > SOKP01 > SOKP01. The sequence goes on along the minus strand of JAEOSD010000105.1, from coordinate 7,728 downwards.
GAATCATTGTAAATTGAAATTGAATATAATCTATCCCTTTCTCTTCAAACAATTTAGAAAAATCAGTCATGGTTAATAAGTAAAAATATTGAAAAGTAAGAGATAAAAAAGAGTACTAAGATTAAAGTTTTTCCCCTTTAATTTCAACCTCATACTTTTTTCTTCGATCCTTTAAGTATTCTGGTATTGGAACATCCCACCAGCCAACAGCGGGACTGCCAGTAAATGGGAATTCTCTCTGAACCTCAATTTCTATAACAACTGGCTTGTTGGATTTAGTAGCTTGCTCTAAAGCAGGAATTATTTCATCCTTTTTAGAAATTTTTTTTGCGTAACAACCAAATGCTTCACCAATTTTTGCGAAGTCGGGGCTATAGCTATTACCATCTTTATCTTCAAATGACGTCCCATACCCGCGATTTTCTCCAAAAGCAGTTTGTTGTAAATCTTTTATAGCTATCCAGCCATGATTATTTAATACAATAAAGAATATGTTGGTTAAACCTAGTTGTACAGCAACAGATAATTCCGAGATTGTCATCATAAAATCTCCATCACCAACAAGGGCTACAACCTGACGATCTGGTTTTCCAATATCTATAGAGCCTAATTTAGCTCCAATTGCTGCGGGAACTGAATATCCCATTGTTGAAAATCCTCCCGCTGTTAAGCATGTTCTTGGTTCATAAAATTCTAACTCTTGAAGCATTTGAGCTTGGACATTTCCAGAGCTTGTAACTATTACCGCATCTCTTTCAAAGAACTTTCTTATTTCCCTAATTACTGTGGAAATCATAATTGGGATTTTTGAGTCATCTCGATGTTTATTAAGATATTCAAACCACAATTTCTTTTCTTGTTGTATTTCTTTATAATAATCGGATTGTTCATAATTTCTTGAAAAGCCCTCATAATCTAATGCTTCTATAATCTGGTTTAAACAAGCCTTAGCATCTCCATAGATTCCAACAGTTATGGGGTAGTTTTTACCAATTTCATGTGGATCTAAATCAATTTGTATTAATTTTGTGGGCGGAATTGAAAAACTCACACCCTCCTTATACGAACTGGCAGTCTCATCTGCAAACCTACACCCAATAGCAAGAATTATATCAGCTTCAGAAGTCATTTTTAATCCTACAGTTGTTCCTTTACTTCCTGCACTCCAACAAAAGAGAGGATGATTATTTGGAAAAGCATCTTTTCCCATCATTGTGACAACTACAGCGGCTCCAATCTTTTCTGCTAATATTCTAATTTCTTCAGTTGCATTGGAAGTAATAGCACCTCCCCCTAAAAACAAGACTGGTCTTTTAGCTTCCTTTAACAATTGTACTGATTCTTTAATTAAAGTTGGATCGCCTAAAATCTTTCCCATTGGCCTTCTTTTTAATGGTTCTGGTATTTCTGTATCAATAGCAGACGCTTGCGCATCTATAGGAAGATCAATATGCACAGGCCCCCTTCTTCCAACCATCATTTGATTAAACGCTCTTTGGATTATTGAAGGGATTTGTCCAACAACATCAACTCGATAACTACGTTTCACTATTGGCTCAAGTATTCGAGGCATATCCGAGTCTCTTTTGCGCTCAATTTCTTGAAGTACTCCTTTTCCACGCATATGGGTGTGTGTATCGCCTGTTATAACTAAAACAGGCATGCTATCCACGTAAGCATCAGCAACTCCAATAGCCGTATTAATTGCTCCTGGCCCAATTGATGTAAAAACAACAAGGGGTTTTTGAGTTATTCTATAGTATCCTACAGCCATATGAACAGCTGACATTTCCTGTTTTGGCTGAATTAAGGTAAGGTTATCTTTCTCTTTGAAGAAACTATCAACTAAAGGCAGATTTCCATGTCCAGGGATTCCTAGAACATATTTTATACCTTCTTTTATTAAATATGTTGTGATTATCTCACTTCCAGTGTATATAGGCATTTTAAATACCACTCTACATGTAGTTTTTTATTTTATATAATTTGTTAAATAAGAAATAGATTTATGTTTGGTTACCGATATTAATCTTTTACTGATAAAGGAAAGAATTTTACGAAATTAAGAAGGAATTTCGTATTATTCTAAAAAAGATAAGAGAAAGATTACACTATACTATTTTTGCGAAAATTTGTTTTGCTTCTTGATAGGATTGATTATTTTCAGATAATTTGAGTAAATTACCCCCCGTAAGATTTACTTCACCTATTTCATCGTTATTTGAAATAAATCCTAGTAATTTTACATTATCTTTGTTCAAACTTTCTACTTCCTTTTTTAAAATTTCTCTTAAATTTTCGGGGAATCTGTTGCCTAAAATCCAAATATTCTCAAATTTCAATTCCACTTCATCTGAAATCTCAAGGATGCGTTTCATGGTATGTATTCCCATTTTACTGGGATCTGTTACTATTACTAAATCAGTTACATCTCTCCCTGTTTTTCTGGCGAAATGTTCCAACCCTGCGGGTGAATCAAGTAATGTAATATCATAATTTTTAGATAATGTGTCTATACAATTCTTAAGAACAGAATTGATATAACAGTAGCAACCTTCACCTTCCGTCCGTCCCATTTCTAAGAGGTCAAATCTATCCATTTCAATCAAACACCGATAGACATCTCCCTCGATAATTTGATTCTTAGGGACATCCAACGGAAGTTGGCGCTTCTGAATCTTTTCTTTTAACACTCTCATCTTGCCCCCGATGGTTTCCCCAAAACTAATTTCTTTCCCTATCACATCTGCAACATTTGCATCAGGATCAGAATCGATTACTAAAATATCCTTCAAATCTTCTTTCGTTTCAAGAAGATATTTCAAGAAAAGGGCAAGATTTGTTGTTTTCCCTACCCCTCCTTTTCCTGCAAATGCAATTATTTTCTTCATTATATTTTGATTTATTTACGTAATTATTCTTATATAAAAAAAATTGAAGAATAGTTAAAAATTTGTCCTACATAATCTAAAAAGGAATAAAGCTCAAGGCAAAATAATGTAAAATTAAGAACTATAAACAGTTAATAATTAATAAATGGTTATAAGAGGTTAAGATTTTTCTTGACGATAAACTGGTACAATTTTCGAAGTGAAGTCTTCAAGGGTATAAGAAAATTCATCCTCGCCTGAAATTTTACCTAATTCCAGCAAAATTTGTCTTGCTAATAGCCAAAATGCTAACCCTAGAGCTTTCTTACCACGGTTATTTGCTGGAACTGCGAGATCAATACCATTGAGTACATCATCGGTATCAAATAACGATACAACAGGAATACGTGCTAATTTTGCTTCTCGTAGGATTACTTTATCTGCATGGGGATCAACAATCACTACGACAGAAGCATCTTTGATATAATCATCAATTTGAGGATTAGTGAGAGAACCAGGTATAAATCTATCAACAATTGTCTTGCATCCTAAAGCTTCACAAAATTTTCGAACTGGTTCTTTACCATATCTCCTAACAGACGATACAATAACTCGATCGCTTCCTTCTTCGATGTATTTACTTAAGAATTTAGCTGCAATTTTTAATCGTGCATCTGTTTTGGTTAAATCAATAACATAAAGTCCATAATTAGTCTGTCTGTAAATAAACCTCCTTGCATCCCCTGATAATAGTTTAGTACCAATATGTATCCCACAACTTAAGTATAATTGTTTCTGTTCTTCATCTTTATCAAGGATTACTTTTGCTGGTTCAACTTCCTCCTCAATACTTTCTGTATCTAGCAGCTTAAGTTCTTCTACTAAATCGAGATCTTCCTCAAAATCTTCTTCGAAATCAAAATCTTCTTTTTTTTCCTTATCTTCGGTTTTTTTAGGAACTTCGGTTTTTTTCTTCTTTTTAGCCAAGGTATAACCCTAAAAATTAATATATTATTAAGTTAATTTAATAATCTTAAATATATTAAATAAAATACCATAATTTTAATATTTTATTAAAAGAAGTCAACTACTTGCTTTAGAACTAAAGAGTTAAAATGTGATATTAATTTTTATTTATAATAAATTTTGTTTATTTTAAATACAAAACAAATTCTATTTATTATGGTTTAGACTATGGTATCATACCGATTGGTAATTGGGATCATTGTTGGGGTAGTTTTCAGTTTTTTTACTGTGTTTTTCTTTAATATGCATAATATTTTTGAAGTCATTCGAACTACTGCAGAATCGGATTTTTTGAAATTAGTTACATTATTAATTGGAGCAAATTTTAAATTTGACATTATTTCATTCTTCACTGGAACCCCCTCTTTTGCAGACTTTTTTGCTTCACAACTTCTAGCAATGATCTTTATTGGATTTTTAAGTGGGTCTATTTCAAAAGGATTAAGAAGAGGTTTGATTGCTAGTGCTTTAGTAATTGTGGTCAATCTATTAATTTGGATGTTACTTAGTGTAATAGGTGGAGAGGATCTGATGGCATTATTTCAAGGTCCTCAATTAGTTTCAACCATAGGAGGAATTCTTACTGCTATTATTGGAGCTCTCTTAGGTGGTCTTCTTGGAGGCTTAATAAGTGGCCCCTATGAGGAAGTATATTAAAATAAAGATATTTTAATCCTTTTTTATTATTAAGAAAGGTTATTTATTTCATTTTACAAGCCAATTTTTATTTATTTTTGGATATTTAATAAAAAAGTCATTAATTCAGCATTTGACTAAACCTTAAAGCTTATTTTTAATTTATAAAAAATAATGGTTGATAATCAGACATTACCATCTAGGGAATTTGCGTTTGATTTATTAAAGAAAATGAAAGTCCCATATCATGTGCGGCGTCATTCTCTTAAAGTTGCTGAAAAGGCATTAGCTATCGCTGAAAAGATAACTAAAATGAAAATAAACCTTGATTTAATTGAAATAGGAGCATTATTACACGATATTGGCCGATCAAAAACACATGGATTTAAACATGCATTAATAGGTGGTAAAATATTAAGAGAACGTGGTTTCTCTGAGAAACTGGCGAGAATTTGCGAAACTCATATTTTAGGTGGGCTAGATAAAGAAGATGCTAAGGCAGTTGGTCTTCCTGAAAGAGATTTTTTACCCAATTCTATAGAAGAAAAAATTATATGTTTAGCTGATAAACATATGGCTGGAACTCGCGATGTTTCAATTGAGCAAAGGTTTAGTAGGTGGTTCTTGAAATATGGTAGGACAAAAATACTTCTGAAATCAAAAAAGAGAATTGAAAGTATTCAAAAAGAAATACAAAATTTAACGTAATTTATACGTTTAAAATAATTCCTTCTTCTTTTAGTATTTCTATGAAAAAATCTGTTAATTATTTGATAAAATTTTGTAATCATCATTTGGAAATATCCAAATATTAATAAAAATTTATCATTTATGATTTTTAATTATAAATCCTTTTTCTTTTAATTTATCTAGCACAATTTCTTGAATTTTTTGCTGTACAAATTCAATTATGTCATTGGTATTGATAATAAAATAATCTTCTTCCTTAGCTCGTGAAAGATAAAGATTTCTGGCTTTATCTAAAAAAGAAATATATTCAAATTTTTCTAAGTTCTCTGAACTTTTCCTTGCTAATGAGATTTTAGGGTCAATATCTAATATAATTGTTAAATCTGCTTTTCCTGCAAATTTATTAATGTTTTTTACCCAATCAATAGAAATTTCGTCCGATTGTAAAGATTGATACACTATAGAAGATTCAATATACCGATCAGAAATAACAATATAACCTTCAGATAATTTTTCTTTGATCTCATTTTGATAGTGAAAATCCCTGTCAGCCGCAAAAAGTAATGCATCCGTACTAGGAGGCACATTTTTATCTTTTAGGTATTTCCTGACTAATTTTCCGATATCACTTTCAGACGGTTCCACTGTTAAATGAACTTTAAAACCCTTGCTTTCTAGAAATCCTTTAAGGAGGTGACTGTGAGTGCTTGTACCGGATCCATCAATTCCTTCTAATACTAAAAAGAAAGATTTTTGAGTCAATTCAATCTCTAATAATATTAATTACTATATTAAATTCAATAGAAATTGTAAAACGTTCCTTAAATTATTAATTATTTTTTTAATACTTTCTCTGATTGATTTTTGTCTAAATTCTGGATTTTAATGTAAAATAATTAGAATTATATTAAAAAAGTCATATTTATTACTTAAATTCTAAGTCTATTCTTGTTTAAGATAAATTATGGCTCAAATAAGTTATTGCCCAATTTGCAGAAAAAATGTAATGACTAATAGAGGAAAATTTAGTTACTTGTTAGCTTTTCTTTTGGCACTTACGGGGATTGGTCTAATTATTTACATTTTGTATTATATTGATCGAAAGCCTAATCATTGTGTTCATTGCGGAACAGTTTGTCAAGTTACTAAATTAGAAAATCAAATTGAACATAAAGAGTATAAAAAAGAATCAATAGTTGCCAAGAAAATCTATTATTGTCCATATTGTGGTGAACAATTAAAAAGAGAATATGCTAAATTCTGTTATAAATGTGGTTCAAAAATATAGGAATATAAAAACAATTTTATTTTTCATTATTATTTAGTTAAAAAAATTTGATGATTCGATAGATAAAGCTTACATCTGATACTAAAAATATTTTTTTCATGGATAGAATAAACATTACTTTCTTTTTCCTTACGTAGATGATTTTTTGTTCTTGATAAGATTTCAATAACTCTAAAATAAATACGGTCATTTTCAAGCCAGATTTTATCAACTAACAAATTAAGATCTATATGACCTTCTTGGTTATATACCTGAAATGATTTTAGCTTTTCCGTCTTCAACTCCTCAAAATCGATCTACATAGGAAAGTATAAACTTAATTATAATAACCACACTTTTTCTAAAAACAAAAAGTTAAACTAATGAGCAGAATTGAATTTTACATTTTTTAGGTTAAAAACTGGACTAAATTTTTTTTTTATATTACCAATGTTATTCATTATTTAACAGATATAAGTAAATAAAAAATATAAGTAAATAAAAAATAGTGAGTGAAATGACTTCATATGGTTATTGTCCTAATTGCAAAAAAAATGTAACTACTAAACGAGAACAATTTAGATATTTATTAGCTTTTCTTTTAGCATTTACAGGGATTGGTCTGATAATATATATTTTATATTATATTGATCAAAAACCTAATCATTGTGTTCATTGTAATACTGTTTGCCAAGCTCCTAAATCAGAAATTCAACAAGTACAAAAGGTAGAACAAAAAGAAGAAGCTGAGTATCAAGTTCTAAAGCAAAATCATGAAGTACAATCAAAATTCTGTCCTAACTGTGGAGTGGAAGTGGGAGAGCGAGGAGAAATAAAGTATTGTGCTTTATGTGGAAGTAGTATAGCATAAAAATCTTTTTTTTTATTTTTTTAAAATTTTCATGAACTCATAAAAATATTTATAGGAATCTTTAAAGTGATTATCCTCTTTTGAATAATTTAACCCTTTAGAAAAAATATCGAAAAATCCATTTTTATCTTTACTCTGTATGATTTTTTTATATCCGTTCAATAAATCTTCAAATTCATCTAAAAGTTTAAAGAATTCTTTATTATGCATTTGAATATCTCCAAACATTTCCATTTCTCTTTGAATAATGCTTTCTGCGAAAACTTTTTGAAGCAAAAATGTTGTTCCGGTATATTTTGTTAATTCGTTTAGTGGTTCATTCAATCTTCTTAAAAGATTTAAAAAAAGAATGTTAAACATATGTGGTA
>JAEOSD010000104.1 GCA_016840545.1 Promethearchaeota archaeon | reverse complement strand
TTTTATAAATTTTAATGATGAAGACCAAAAAATTATTACTTTTTATCAATCGCTAGATAAAGGAATTGTTTTAAAAGACTTTGAAACATTTATTCTTGACTTAAAAAACTCTGGATTTAATTATTTTATATTTGATAATAGAAACCTAGAAAGTTTTACTTCTCAAGATTTAAAATTAGAAACTAGCTTGAATACTAATGCTCCGGAATTTAGAACCTTTCGTTTTAACTTAGGTCAAAATTTAAAGAAGATAGGCATTAATATTTCTGATGTGGATCTTCTCTCAAGAGTTAAGACTCTTGAGGAAAAATTAGTTAAAAAGCAAGTAAGTATATTAGGTGCTCAAAACGACATAATAGTAATCCGTACTATTGACAGTATAGATACTATTAAAAAATCAATTAGTTTATATTCCAGTCGACTGAGAGAATGGTACGGATTACATTTTCCAGAATTAACCGATAAATTAATTGAAGATAATATAATTATTGCCAAATTAATTTACATTTTAGGTGAACGAAAAAATTTTACGGTTGAGAAAATACAAAGTAATTTTGAATTCAAAGAGAAGCGCATTGAGTTGCTGGAAAAATTAGCTTCAAAATCGATGGGAGCAATAATTGAAGTAGAAGTTATTCAAAATTTTGCAGAACAAATATTAAAACTTGACCAATTTAGGAGCAATTTGGAAGAATATTTAGAAAATCTAATGATACAGACAGCACCTAATTTAAATGGTATAGTTGGTAGCTTAATTGGGGCTAAGTTAATCGCAAAAGCAGGTAGTTTAAAGAGATTAGCTTATATGCCGGCTTCTCGAATACAAATATTAGGAGCAGAAAAAGCATTATATCGATTTCTTAAAACAGGTGAAAAAAGGCCTAAACATGGTCTAATATATCAATGGAATTTAATACGAGGGAGTAAAGCGTGGAATAGAGGAAAGATAGCCAGATTAATAGCTGGAAAAATTGGTATTGCCGCAAAAGTAGACTATTTCAAAGGTGATTTTGTAGCAGATTTACTTTCAACAGAAATTGAAGAAAAAATCAATGAAATTGAAAGAAAGTATCCTAAGAAACCTAAAAATCAAGCTATAAAGACAAAAAGAAAGATCAGATAGTAGATTGAGGAATCAATAAATTGATTAATACAGAAATCAGGGCTCATCCAAAATACTCGAATATATTCATTTCTGGACATCCTAGTAGTTTGAAACTATATACAAGAAATCTGATTCCTGGTAAAAGAGTCTATGGAGAAAGATTGATTACATACAAAAATATGGAATATAGAGAATGGGATCCTTATAGAAGTAAATTAGCAGCCTTATTATTAGAAAATCCTAGAACTGATTTCTTAAAAAGTAACTTAAAATGTTTATATTTGGGGGCATCATCGGGAACCACAATTTCTCATCTTTCAGATATTGCATATAAAGGTATTATTTATGGAGTAGAAATTGCACATAGAAGCGTGAGACAACTTATCCAAAATATCTCAAATAGAAAAAATATAATTCCAATTATAGGAGATGCTAATTTTCCAGAAAATTATGCAAAATCTATTTTTACTGAAATTAATTTAATATATCAAGATGTAGCACAGCCCAATCAGGCTGAAATTGCTATCTCAAATTGCAAGTATTATTTGAAAGATGAAGGGATATTAATATTAGCAATAAAGTCTCAATCGATTAATAGTGTACAAAAATCAGAAAAGATTTATGCAAGAGAGAAGGGAATCGTTAAGAATGCGGGTTATGAAATAATTGAAAGTTTAAATATTCATAAATATGCTGCGAATCATATTATTTTAATAATTAAATAATTACTTAACCTTAATAATCAGTTATCTTCTTATTATATATTATTTCATCCAATAGTCTTTTTGTCGTATCCCATGTTTTCCTTGCAAAAAACGGGGGTTCTTTATGATTTATTATCCATTCTCTTAAAAAATTAATTGTTTTTGTATCAGAGGGGTATCCTGAACCAAAATCTCCATATTTCTTTTTTAAAGTTTTAATTAATTCATCCCTAGTATCCTTAGCAATTATGGAACTAGCTGAAACTATTGGAAAAATATCATCTGCTTTATGTTTAGAGATAATTTTTTTAGGAAAATAGTTTAATAATGTTTTTATTGAGGCTCCAAACCTTTCTTCTTTTACATCAGCAGCATCTAATATCACTACACTAGGTTTCAATGCATTAATTAAATCAGCAAATTTAAGCACTTCAAGCCTATTCATTGTTATCCTACGGTCTTCTCTATTATCAATTTCTTTTACATCAATTATTTCAATTTTATGAGAATGACAATTTTCTATAATGATTTTTGCTAATTCATGTCTTTTTGTTGGAGAAAGCTTCTTAGAATCTTTAACTCCGACTTTTTGTAAAAAATCTAATTTTTCTTTAGTAAAACAAACCCCACATATAACCATTGGTCCTAAGACGGGACCTGTCAGCATATAAGTCGAATTGATTTATATTCTACCAGCCTCATCTATACCACATATTAGTTCAATACTAAAGTTATGATTCTTGGATGAGTTCAATAAATTCCTCTTCATCATCAATTTCTTCTAAATCTTTTATTTTTACAATTGGTATTTTTTCTTTTTTTAGAGCTTCTGAGATTTTAACATTGTTATTAATGATGAATAGAGCATTTTTATGAAATAATTTAGTAAATGTTCTTAAACATCTGATATTAGGAGCAGTTATCTTTTTTTGCTCTTCAGATATTCCAGAGAAAATTGGATAGAAATTAGATTTTTGTACTTTTTTGTTAATATCTGAAAATAAAGATAATTTGAAAGGAGTTGGTCCCTTTTTATACCAATATGAATAAATACCAATATCTTTAATAATTTCTTGAATATGATGTTCGAAAGGTGATAAAAAACTCTCTTCGATGTTTTCTTTTTGTTCTAATTCAAATTTAAATGACCAGTCAAGAATATTTATTTTTTTAAAAATATCACTACTATTTAAGATAAATGATATTTTTTCAGCAATTTTTTCGGACGGACGCATAGTTTCATTTTCATAGGAGTATACAGTTCTTTTGGCTACTCCCAACTTCTCTGATAAATCTTTTCTGCTTATTACTTTTTTTTCCCTGATTTCTTTCATTAAACTTCCATCTAAAAATATTACTCCTCCACCCCTCCTTGCTAGAAGGTGAGGATAAATATTTCTAGTTAATATATTTTCTAATGTATTGAATGATATAAATGGTAATCCCTCTCTGATATAAATTGCATTATCTTCTAATTTTTGATATCTATTTCTGATTCCAATTAGTAAAGGTTTGGATTTTAATAATAATGACAGTGATTTGATATCATTTATGATTTCTGAGCTAATATTATCAATATTTGGAAAAATTTTTACACTAAAAATAGAATTTTCTTTTTTCACTAAAATATCAAAACAAAAATTATTCTTTTTATTATAAAACTTATCTAATAATAATGTCTCAAAATCAGCCTTCTTTAATACTTCATCAATCTTTCTGAGTATTGTATCCGTCATAAAATCCCATTAGTTTAAAATTAAACTGATATAAAAATCTTTATGATTATTTAGATTATGTATTTGACATTAATTAATTTAATTCTATAAACGCATCCAGTGTTTTAAATTGATAAATTTAGTTTTCTTCAGTTAGTTGTAAGTTTAAGAAAGTCTGAATCTGTTATAATTCCAATATAAGAATCATTTTTTTTTACTAACACAGCAGGATAATTGACAAGTAGATTTGAAATATCTTTTGCGTCCCAATCAACTTCTACTTCTGGAAAAGGTAATTCTTTTATAAGAAATATATCAGCATTAATAATATCTGGTTTATCTGTTATCTCTTTCTGAATCTTTTTAGAAGTAATACTGCCAAGATTTTGACCTTTTTCTATAATTGGTAGTTGTGATATACCATTATCATACAGTAGTTCTATAGCTTCTTTAATAGATGATTTAGGTTTTATTGAGATAATTTTATCTGTCATAATATCTCTAGCAGTCATTTCAGCTTGCTTTCTTTTCCTGCTTTCTATTTCCAAAAATTCAAAAATTTTCTTAAACTTGGAATATGGAGGATCCATAGTTCCATTTTCGATTCTTGATATAGTTGATTGAGGTATACCTAATTTATCTCCTAATTCCTTTTGACTGAAGTTTAAACTTTTTCTTAAATATTTAAGTGTTGCAAAATCTGGTAAAATTAAGATCTCCTCGATGCAAAAAGTTTTTTTACTATAATTTTAAAGCATAATATATTCTTTAAATGCATTTTTTTTTTAATAATTATTTTATTTTAATTTAGATTTATACATTAAATAACTGTTTATATGATTAAGAAGTTTGTTATGGAAAATGTTGAAAATAAATCAATTAGACTTAAAATTTGCTGTTGAACACTCGGATTTCCCTGAAATCTGTGAAAGGAAAGGTATTGGGCACCCTGATACTGTTTGTGATGCTGTAGCGGATGCATGTTCCAGAGCCCTTTGTAAATACTATTTGGAGAATTTTGGTAGAGTATATCATCATAATGTGGACAAAGCAGCCCTAGTTGGCGGAGTGGCTAAACCAGAATTTGGAGGGGGAATGATTATTCAACCTCAATATTTCTTAATAGTAGGAAGAGCCATAAATCAAATTCTAAGAGAATGTGGAACAGAAACCAAGTTGGATTACATCCCAGTTGCTACAATTTGCATAGAAACGCAAAGACAGATTTTATCCAGTATTTTCAGAAATCTTGATCTCGATAAGCATATTCAATTTGATTACGCTGTTCGCCCTGGTTCTACAGATTTAACTGGAGTTTTTGATGAATCTCACCATTCTGAAGAAGTACCATTAGCAAATGACACTAGTTTTGGTGTTGGTTATGCTCCTTATTCAGATGCAGAAAAGATTGCACTTGAAGCTGAAAATCTTATAAATTCGGATAAATTTAAAGATGAATGTAAGGGCTCTGGTGAGGATGTGAAAGTAATGGTTGAGCGGGTTGGAAATAAAGTTGGAATTACGGTTGCTGCTGCTATGGTAAGCAAGTATGTTAATGATACTGATGAGTATATGAGTTATACTAACCAGATCAAAGAAGCTGTACTAAACCTAGCAACTGATATCATTCCAAATCGTGAAGTCTCCTGTCAAATAAATGTAGCCGATATTTTAGAGAAAAACTTAATATATTTAACTATAACTGGGACTAGCGCTGAAGCAGGAGATGATGGCGAAGTAGGGAGGGGTAACCGTTCAAATGGATTAATAACACCATGTAGACCGATGAGCTTAGAAGCGGTTTGCGGTAAAAATCCAATTAATCATGTTGGAAAGATATACAATATCGCTGCAACCAATATTGCTCGGGAAATTTATAAGAGAGGTGAAGGAGATATAGTTGAATGTCATGTTAAACTTTTATCACAAATAGGAAGGCCTATAACTGATCCTTGGATAAACTCAATAACTTTAATCCCAGCAAGTAATGTGAATTTTTCAAGCATAGAAAAAATAGCAAGTGAAGTATCTGAAGAATTTTTATCAAAGGAATACCTGATTAAATTAAGAAAACGTTTAATTCTTGGTGAAGAACAAGTATTTTAAAAGCTAATTAGTGATTAAATACCATTATTTTTTTATTCTTTTTACTTTTATTATTTAGAAAAGTTTAATTATTAATTCTAGTGAATTTGTGAAGATTCTTTGAGTTTAGAGAGATGGTTAAAACCAAACGAGAAGGCGAAGAAAACTGAAGTTAAGAAAGATAAAGTAGTAGAAAAAGGGAGTAAAGCTCAATCTGAAAAAGGCTCAACTGAAAAATCAGCTTTTAATAAGTATGTATTGGTCTGTACAAAAGCTAAATGTAAATACCAAAAGATAATTATGAAGAAAAATATTTCAGATAAAGATAAAATCTGCCCTAAATGTAAGAGTAAAATGAAAGTAAAGTAAGCTTTTATCTTAAAATTAATCTTTTATGGGTTCAAGACTTTCAATATTGAATCGTGTTTCACAATTAGGACATCGATCTTTTTTCTTGGAATATTTTAATAGAAGATAAATAAGGAATCCTAAACCAAATGTAAGCAGAACCATAAAACATAAAACCTCATGGTATATATGATCGAAATTTTTCCTTCTTAGCTCTACTTCCCGTTCGCAGGTAGAACAATAGACTATTTTACCCGTTTGAACCCACTTCTTTATAATAGTTTAAGTTATTAAATAAAATGAATAATGAGTAATTTAATTTTTTGAAAAAAGAGTTATTTAAAAAATTTGAATAAATTCTTATTCTTCCTTTTTCTTTTTTGTAAGATCAGTTAAAATATTCCAAGTACTTTTTACTCCTAAATCCTTCAGTTTTTCTCTTTCTTGTTCCAATTCTTTTTGATCCTTATTTTGATCTTCACTCATAATTTTAAACTTTTAAGAATTTTAATTTTATTTATGTCTATTACTTAACATAGTTTATTTATAAACAGATAATATAACCTTGATTTAAATTTAGGCTTAACATTATTAATATTGAATTTTATATCAATAGTAAAATTATAAATTTTAATTTTATATTCTTTACAGGTAATTTAATTATGGCTATATGTTATCATTGTGGGAGGGAAACATCTGATCTCTATTATTGCAGCAAGTGTGGTCAAAGTTATTGTTCATTACATAAAGAACCCGTCGATCATGAGTGTAACATTGTAATAGAAAGCTTAAAATTACAGCAAATTCCATTAAGTTCTACATATATCGATGCTCCTCAAATAATTTCAACACAATCTACTCAAGAGGGTGTAAATTCCTCAGACATGATAGTAAGGGGTACAATAGATGGAACTTATACATGGTATCGGCAAGAAAAACAAATTCCTGATAATGCTTTTGATCCAGATTCAGGGATTGAATTTAAGGGAATCTTTTTAGCCCACAAATCAGAATTTTTGCATTTCTTAATAGGAGTAATATTAATATTTACTATTGGCATAATATCATTTTATAAAATTGTTTTTAACCCTGATTATATCTGGGCTTTATTTATGTTAGCAGGCTTTTATGCAACAGCTTTTCTTTTTCATGAATTGGGGCATCGTCAAGTAGCAATCCATTTTGGGCTCCAAACAAAATTTAGACTACTTACATTTGGTATGCTTTTAACTGGTATTACTTTAGCTATGGGATTATTTACATTGGTTACACTATCGGATCCATTACCTGGATTAGCACTACCAGGGGCAGTTGTAGTTTTAGGATTGGATAAAGTAAGTAGAAAAACTGGTTTATGTAAAGCAGCAGGTCCGTTAGTTAATTTGATATATGGTTCAATTATTTTGATAATTTCTTTTCTTGTTCCAATTTATCCATTGAATTATTTCATTGTAATTGCTGCATATTTCAATTTTATGCTTGGAACCTTTAACATGCTACCATTTGGAATTTTAGATGGTCAGAATATCTGGAAATGGAATAAAAAGGTCTATTTACTCTTAATGACTTCATTATTAGTTTTATTAATAATTACCCTAATGATTATTTATGCTTAGCTCGAGATGAATCTATATAATACTAGAAAAATTTTATAATACTTAATCACAAAAATTATGAAGCAAGAAACTTTTTTATACTCGTAATAAGATTTTTTATTAATATTATTTATAATAAGGAGATAAAAATGACTTACTGTGAAAACTGTGGAGATCAAATTGGTTATTTACCATTTAAGTGCAAATATTGCGGCGGAACTTTTTGTAAAAAGCATAGATTACCTGAAAATCATCAATGTTCTTTTGAATTAAAACATATACCTCTAGCTCCTATCAATAGGAAGGAAATAACAGTTGATTATAAACATTCTGGACAATCTATTTCTCAAGATGTTGAATATAAAGCTTCTAAGGAGTTGAAGAAATATTTAAAAAGGCAAGAGAAGCAAGCAAGATATACTATAAAAAGGCAGAAGAGATCTCTCTTTCAATCGACTCAATATATAGGAACTAAAATTTTGATTATTATGATAATCTCTATTTCAATATTAGGTGTAATTTTTGAAAGCCTTAATATTGGAGAATATATATATTTAAGCTTAAATGCTCTTGTTTCCAAATATACAATTCATACTTTTATCACTTCTCTTTTTATTAACCCAATTGACCTACTTAATCCATTCTTTATGTTTACAATAATTTTAATTTTTATAATGTTATTTTTCACTTATATAATCGCCAGAATTATAGAAATGAGTAAAGGTACTAAATTTCTATTCCAACTCTTCTTTTTCAGTGGAGCCTTCTCTATAATTTTTTATTTTCTTTTAAGATTTGCTTTAATTTCTTTTGATCCAAACTTTAATTTAGGATTCTGGGATGGAGTTGGTTTAGTGTGGGGCGGGATATTTGGTATAATTTCTTACACTATTTTTCCAGCGATGCAAAGAGATTTAACAGGATTAGTTGCAATAATTCCCATAAGAATGAAAGGAAGATCATTTTTACTTATAATCATTTTATTTAGACTAATTCCGGGGCTATTATATGGATTATTTTACTCTCCCATATACTTCTTATTTTATTTACCTGAATTAGGAGGAATACTGGGTTCATTTCTAGTATTTAAATATCAATTATTTACTCGCTAATCTAAAATTATATTCTTTCAAAATGTCATGCCCAAAGAAAAAACGATGAAAATTATTGAATTAAACGAAGACTTAATTTTAAACAATGAAAGATTAGCTGCTGAAAATAAGCAACTGTTTAGAAAACACAAAATTCGATCATTTGATATTGTAGGGGCAATTGGTGCAGGTAAAACCGCATTAATAGAAGCATTGGTTGAAATTCTTTCAAAAGAAAAGAGAATTTTAGTTTTAAATGGAGATGTAACAACCAGAGTGGATGCGGATCGTATTGAGAAACATGGAGTTAAAACTATACAAATTAACACTGGGAGAGAATGTGCTCTAAATTCCTACCATATCTCTCAAGTCATTAAAAATCAGGATTTAAGTAAATTTGACGTTGTTTTCATAGAAAATGTTGGAAATCTAATTTGTCCATCTGATTTTATCTTAGGAGCGGAAAAAAGGATTTGTGTTGTATCTATTACTGAGGGTGAATGGGTTATTGAAAAACATCCTATGCTTTTTAAGATGTCAGATATTGCTGTAATCAATAAAATCGATTTATTAGACGTTGTGGATGTTAATATTGATAAAATGGTAAAGGACGCAAAAATAATAAATCCAAATCTTAAAATAATCAAAACTAGTGCAATAATTGGAGAAGGAATACCCGAATTAACAAAAAGATTATTTTAAAATTAATTTTAAGATACTTGATTACGTTTTTTTAAATTAAGAATAAAAGTAAAAGAATATATTATTTATATTAATAATAAAAATACTGATTTACAATGTCATTAAGACAATATAATACTGAATTACAAAGTCTAGTGGATAGAATCGTTAAGGTATATCTGGATAAAGATAAATTTTTTGTAGGAGCACTCAAAGCTGTCTCCGAAACCCTGGACCTCATTTTAATCAACGCAAAGAACGAAAAAAATAAAGTGTTTCCTAAAATATTAATTAGGGGGAGCTATTATAATTACGTTACAGTCGAAGAGGAACCTTTTCCTATGCAAGCTTTAACAGATAGAATTGCTACTATCTTTTCAAAAGGACATGTAAATTATATTGAGGATCAAAATGTTATATCTATTTTAAATGGAAAGATTCTTGTGGACGAAAATGGTGTTAGGGGAACAGGACCATCTGCTGAACGTGTGAAAAAAATTTTTGATCAATTTAAATTAGATATTGAAAGCTCTTAATCTAGTTTATTTTTTTTTATTTTCTAAAAGATATTTAATCTGTAAAGATATCTAATAGATTCTTCAAATCTAGGTCTTGAATAATATTTTTCATAAGGGCTTTACCTAAAGGACTCACTACTATGGCACCTAATTCTTCTATTTTTCTTAAATAATCATTTTTTAGTAAAAATTCTACATCGGATTCCCATACTTCAGAAAAAATCTCCTTTAAATCCTTGATTTTTAAATTATCATCAACCTCTTTGCTCATAGCTATAAGTAAAGCTAGTGTTCCATATTGGGAAGGTGAAATACTATCATCTTTTCCTTCAGATGTTAGAATGTAGTACGTATCACTGTGTAATTTTGATTTAACAAATTCAAAACCAACATTTTTTAAACTCAGATAGACATTACTCATAATTCTTTCAAAATTAAAGTTTTTTGATAAATTCTGTAAATCCTCTTCTCTAATCATTTTTTGTGGCTGGGTTAAAATTAATTTTGTAATTAATTTTACAGTTTCTTCAAATTCATTGTTTTCCATAATTCCATCTCTCTTAAATTTCAATTATTTTTATGTTTTTAATTTCCTTTTTAATTTCAATGTTTGACATTATGAAAATTAATTTAAAATCTTTCAAATTCTCTTTACTTCGAAAGATGGGTAGAATCTTTCTGATTGTTCTTAAAATAGAACCTCCTCTATTATAATCATTTGGAATAAATAAATTTGAAAAAATAATGTTCTTTTCATTTAAAATAATATTTATTGAAATGTATAAAACTACTATAAGGAAAACCTTTTCAGGAGTTGTTAATTTATTAAATTTTATTTCTTCTTTATTATTTCTTTTAAAAAAAGGATTTATGAAAAATTTAGTATGTGTTTTGTCAATAAGAATTTGAAATTTTATTAATAAATTAATTTGTGATAACATAATGTTCAGAATTTTTTCTAAATCATCCAAAATGAACTCAAATTTCCGATAATTCTCAAAAGCCTTTAAAAATTTTTTCTTATTTGAAGTAATATCTAATTTATTAAATTTTTGAGTAAATAGCTT
>JAEOSD010000103.1 GCA_016840545.1 Promethearchaeota archaeon | reverse complement strand
TCCTATACATACTATAGGATTTAAACTTATAAATAAAGCTTTTTTCAACTTTTTATTTATTATTTCATCAGTCTCTTGAAAAATATCTCTTCTTTCACTGTGTCCCAATATTACATATTCGCAACCAATATTTTTAAGGAATATAGGAGAAATTTCTCCGGTAAAAGCACCCTTTTCTTCAAAATACATATTTTGAGCGCCTACCTTTATTTGTGTCTTTTTAACAGTATTAATAATTGTATTTAAAACTGTATATGGCGGAAAGATAATAATATCAACTGAGGTTGTATTTATTATATTAGATTTAAAATCTTGAATCATTTCTAATGCTTCCTTAGGTGTTCCTTGATTCATTTTCCAATTTGCGCCAATAACTGGCTTTCTCATCAAATTCACTTCTTTAATGATTATTAATTTTAAATAAATCTATTTTCAATTTTAAGAAGGATTATAATGTTAAAGATTCTAAAAAATAAAATTGTTTTTAAAAAGAGTATCAAAATAAAAATTAATCTTCTTTCTTAAGTTTTTCAGTTAATTTTGTTGTTTTTAAAAGTTTTTCTACTTCATTAACATCAGGAGTTAAAACTTTTGGTAATCCAAGTTGATCCCTCCTTCTTTCTATCGCTGGTTGCATCGGAATTGCTTTTCCATTTTCTAAAATTGTTGATGCTTGAGTAGTATAATAATCAGGAGCTTCTCCCCGATCAACGCTCATATTTTTTAGAATAGTAAAAATTTCAGTTAGTTCAACCTTTTGAGGGCAAACTTCATCACAGGTATCACAAACAGTACATCCCCAGATATTAAATGCGTTTTCCTTACCAAAAATCTTTTCTTTTAGCCCAAGGAGAGCATCTAAAATTAACCTTCTTGGATTATAGCGTCCATTAGTGACTTGTGCTACCGGGCATGCTCCACTGCAAGTAGCACACTGATAACAATAAGCAAGCGTACTCCCAATATCGGATTGGATGATCTGGTTTCTAAAATCAAAATCTATAGTTGCCATTTTAATTATATGAGATTTACTTAAACTTATATATTAATAACTCTCATTCTATTTTAAAATTAATTCTTTTATTTTTCAATCAAAATCATTTTAAAAAAGATATTTCAAACATTTTGAATGAAATTAATAGGTTTATAAAAGCTAGGTAAAAAAAAGAGTAAATCAATTTTTTAAATATATTATTATGAAAAATTAAATCTTCTCTATAATACTTTTTAAAACATTCTCTCCGGCAGCTCCTATCATTATTCCATCTCTTACTAAGGGTTGACCTTGAATCTCAATAGTACCATCAACCAATTCGCCATCTTTAAAAAACAGAAGCGTTGGGATAGCTGTCACACCAAACTTTTCACCTAAAGGTCTATTTTGGTCTAAATCTACTGCTAGTAATTTTATGAGCCCCTCTTCCTTGAGCTTTTCTAAGATTGGGCTTAAAAACTTGCAAGGTCCACACCAAACCGTATATATATCACATATTAAGACCCCTTGCTTCATATCCTCCGTAATATCGAGTCCGTAATTTTTTAATTCTTCAATATTAGTCATAAAATCTCAACCTTTAATATTTACAAATTTTCCTAAGTTAGTTTTAATAATGTATAAAATAATAAATTATTTTGGTTAATATTGATAGGAATAATTAATTTGAGTTTATATTAATTTCATTTATAAAAAATCAAGGAACTAACAAGAAAAGTTATGAAATTCTTCTCATAACAAATCTCTTTTGTAAAATTAAAATCTCATCTCTATAAAATTCGAATTTGTATCATAAATATTAAATGAGATTATCCTTTTTCAACTATTATTTAAATTTTGAATTTTCAGAGTAGATTTATGATGAGTTATTCAAGAAAAGATTTAGTCGAATCAGAGGCTACCATGAATCAAATGCGAAATGCGATTTACCATCTTGAACGTTTTATAAAAAATAATAATATTTCTGAAATTAAGCAGAGATTTCAAAGAATGGGTCAGAATATTGCAAACACTTATATTAAATATTGGAAACCGATTGATAAGGTAGATATAACAAATATAAAGAATGTTCTTGCTACTATTTATAAGTACGTTTTAAATAGTTCAGTTTCGATTGAAATCAATGATTACGAGAAACTTATTTCTGTGAAAGATAATGATTGTGCTCTATGTAAATATCATTTTGAAGATATTCACGTTGCTGGATGTGAAATCATAGCGGCTATGGTTGCTGAATTCGTTTTATTGATTAATAATCAAGCAGAGGGAGAACATTCCTTCTCGATTCATCCTATAGAAATTAAAAAATCACGTACTTTCGGTAATAAATCATGTATTCAATTATTTAAATATACTGATGGAGGAAAATAATATGGGTATTGTACAATGGTTATTAAAAAAAATTTCAAAAGCTTTCGGTCGAAGTACTAATTCTCTTTTCTATACACTTCTTAATCGTGAAATTCTTAAAGAGATTAATGAAATAACTGAGAATGAGGAAGATAGTCTAATTATTTTAAGAGAAATTGGGAAAAACGCAGCTTTAGAATCATGCGAGCGCCATTCGGGTATATTTAAATGGATGCCAGGTAGCCCTAAAAAAGTACTTGAATATTTTGAACTATTATGGATTGTGGTATTTGGGAAGGAGATAGAAGAAGGAGGGTTAAATTATGAAGAAATACCTAAAGAGGGCACTAAATATAATGATTATATTGTTGAGATTAAGAACTGTCCAATTTGTGCAAGTTATGGACTAGATGAGAAAGATACTTTTAATTTTCAAAATTTAAAAAACAAAGAAACTGAAGGTTTAGCTTGTGGTTTATGTGGAATGCTAGAAGGTGTAGCTAATTTTATTCTTAAAATAAAGAAAAATGACTATCGAATTAACATAGTAGAGCAAAATTGCAAGACAAAAGGAGGGCAGTGTCTTCAATTTATATGTAAAATATATGACACTACTGAATGGAAAGAATTTACTGCAATTCGAATACAAGATCAACTAAAATCTGGTGTATTTTTTGAAGAAAAAATGGAAGAAGAGCTTATTCAAGATACGAAATTAGATATTATTGATAAATTACAAGAGGCTCTTACATTAGATAAAATTGAAGAATTACTAGATGAACCATTAGAGGGCATTAAGAGAAAAGTAGCTGAGATTATTGAGGATAAACTAAACATGGAACCAGAACATTTTTTCGATTACTTTAAAAATTATGAAGATGATATGATTAGGATAATTGGGTTTTTAACAATTCACGTTTTTAATGAATATGGAGGATTAGTAGAAAAGATATTAGCAAATGAAACTTTTGCTAAAGTTGCAGGCTATCTTTTTAAACAATTAAGAGATTTTGCTTTATTATTCATTCCAATAGATGTAATAAATGATTATCATCATCTTTTGATAACTTTTCTTGATGGACTTGCTCCAGTAGAAATGGTTGAAAATGTAAAGAAATTTTCAGGAAAGGACGATATAACTTTTCTTTTTGAAGGCGCCCAGTTGGCTTTAGAGAATTTAGGCATTAATTTTTCAGAATTAAAAGAAAATGTGTGGGAAGAACTAAGGAGAGAAAAAGAAGATGAGCTAATTCCCTCTGAACAATCGATGATAGAAAAATCAGAAGAAAAATTTCCAAAGATAATTGGAATTATCCAAGAGATTCTAATGCTCTTCAATGAAATTCTTACATTACCTATACGCGTTTTAGTATCTGAAAGTCATTATGGCTTGAAAACTGCTATTAATTCAGTTGTTTCGGAAGAAGAAGGACTGTTTGGAACCATTAAGGGGAGAATTGATACTATTTTTGATTATATTCAAGAAATTAGAAAGTAAGCTTCTTTAAAAATATAATTTTCAAAAAGAGATTTTTTTCATTTAAATAAATTGAAAAATAACTAAGGATTTAGACTTTTAATTATTTCTTTGTTCCACTAATAACCTGCTTTTTTAAAGAAATTAAAATAATAAAAAAAATAAATAAATTTTAGGTTTTAATTCCGAGATATATTAAAATGCTACTTATAATAATTCCAAATCTAACAATGAATACAGCAATCATAGGAGGAAATACTGAATCAAAAGCTACAATAATTGCAAAGACAATAAAGCCAATAGCTAGATATAGAAACTTCTTTCTTAAAATTCCTGTTGCTTGCTTAGCTTTCACTAAGAACCCAATACCGTTAAATATTAAAATAGATAGTATAAAAACAATTAAAAAATAGGCAGTGTAATACGAATAATCACTAGATGTGTCAATCAAATCTGTACCCTTTACAAAATCTATACCTGGTACAGTATATTTAAAAGAACCTAGAGCGTTTGAAAAAAGAAAATATTCATATGCAATACTTATAATAAGGAATATCCCCACTAGAATCCATTTCTTTTTTGGTATCAATAATTCTCCACCAATATACATACCCAAAGTTATACCCGGAGCGGCCCACATATAACTTAGTAATGGATATACCCAATATGGGTCAATATTAGAGTCTGTTATAAGAATTTTAATAAAATCTGTGGTTGGGCCTAACCACAAAAATCCAATAGAAATAATCGTCAGTGCAGTAACAGTAAGAAGTTTAGCTTTCAATTTATTTGCTTTATATAAACCATAAATCCCTATTATTATGTTTATAGAAAGTACACCCAAAGCAGAAATCCCGTTAAGCCATCCTTCAATGGTATTGAACAATTTTATGATTCACCTTTTTATAATTTAAAAAATTAATTTTTAATACTTTACATACTATAGAATTATTTTTATTTAAAATATATAATAATATACGGGTATGCAATATTTATACTTTTAGACCAATTTGGTTCATTAATGATATGTGCTGGATTTGGATGGCTACTGCTAATACTAATAATTTTATTCGGAGCATTTTTTGGGTACTCGGGGAAGGTATTGGTAATTATTAATTTATTTTAAACTAAAAAGGTCACCTAATGCTTTTATGTATTAATCTTTATATCAGCTTCTTCTTCCAAATACATTTTATAAAACCAGTCCACAATATATTGAAGAAAAACACGTTCTCTAAGAACATCATAATGGGATTTTTCTTTTAAACTCGTGAGTTTTGCAATATCTTCAGATCTTAACTTTCCATCTGCCAACAAATCCATTCTAGCTTTAAATTGGTCGATCATTTCAATTGGCCTTAAAATTTTAGAAACTCTTTTTGAAATTTTATTTATTAACTTTTGAAAATGTTCGATTGAAATCGAAATATTAGAATCAAAAAAATACTTAATTTTACGTAAAATCTCATCCTTCTTATAATAGTTAATTAGGTTCTTAGGTTTAAGTAATTCTAAGAGATATAGATTTAATTTATCTATTATTGAACCCTTGATATTGAGATTAATTAATTCTTGCTTGAGTTTTAATAAAAACTGTTCTGTTAAGAATTCTTTATATTTGATAATTATCGCTTCATTTTCTTTAACGTCTGAACATATTTCAATTACCTCACCTTTGGGAGTTGAAAATGTAAATCCAAATCCTTGAGGACCAATTCCATATAAAGTAACCATTGATAAGCTATAGAATTTATATTGTTCGCGAGAAGCGATTTTTTTCATGTTTTTTAAGATGTTTTTCGGTGAAACTAAATGTCTTTTATTTGCAAATTTAAATTCGATAAATTTCTCATTGTTATTCACATATTTCTCATTAAATGAGCTAATAAAATCCTCCAAATTACCCAATAGTTTAATGGTTAATCCATAAACGTTATATTCATTCAAGTAATTCAAAATTATATTTATATCATAACTATCATTAGAATAAAAAGAAAATTCGCTAAAATAATTGTTGTAATAACTATATAAATTGGAAGGCATTACTTTTCTAACGTATAGGATAAAACTATTAGAAATAATTCCGAATAAATCAATTAAATTAGTAATGAATAAAGAATCATCTTTAATATTTTCAACAATTTTTAATTCTGAATCGGTTAAATCTTTATCAACCAAATCGTATTTATTAACAAACCTCAAAATATTAAAAATTTCACCTAAATTAAGATTTCTGATACATTCTATTAATAAATTGGAAATTATTTCAATTCGATTAGGAATTTTACGGGGATTGATAAAAATATCTAAATCTGTTGATTTCTCAATTAATTTTCTAATATTTTCAAATTTTTTATTTTTTAAAAAGTAAGAAATATATCTATAATATTTATTTTCTAACTCTCTTCTTTCCGATTCATTTTGCATACTCAAGTTGAATTCATCCAATCCATTTTTTTATAGATTGATTTGAGGCTTGAATTTTCTCGTGATATAAAAAATAAGTAATTCATAAAAATTAATCCAATAAAGCTGCTATTCTATTTGCCACACTCTGAATGTTGAGAAAAACCATCCCTAAACTTGCGTTTGCATGGCACAATGTACATAATATAGCATTTTCACCAGCTTTAGATAAAATTATAATTCCGCTTACACCCTCAATAAGAATCCTTTTTAAACCTCCCCGATCTAATTCCTCAACCGCTCTTTCTGATACACTCTGAATTGCTGCTGACATAGCAGATACAATACCATCATTTACATCACGGCTTAAAACAGAACAAATTGGAAGTCCTTGTACACTAACAATAGCCGACCCTTCTATATCCGAATTTACAGCAGATAATTTTCTTAGCAGATCTGTAAGTTCACTGATATTTTCAGACAAGATTTATTTCCTCCATAATGTATTATGTTGTAGAATTATTCTCCTTGACTTTTTCCTCAACAATAATTAAATGGGTGATAATTTATTCAATTATATGATCTATTAAAATTAACTATATTTAATTATTAATATTTACTTTATTTATTTTTATTTTTATTTTTAGTCTGAAATAATAAGCCTTTTAAAAAATATTTTTATCAATATTTACATTTACTGATTTTAATGAGTAAGGATCAAAAATTAAAAAGTAGACCTGATGAAAAGAAAAGCAAAGAGGAACTGGAAAAAGAAGCTGAAGAAAAACAACATGAAATTGAATCACTCAGAAAAGCTGGAAAAATAGCTCAAGAAGTTAAAAGCTTTATTAAACCAAGAATAAAAATAGATACTAAAGTTTTAGATTTAATTGAATCAACAGAATCTAAAATAGTGGAATTAGGGGGAAGTTGTGCTTTTCCTGTAAATATAGGGATAAATAATATTGCAGCCCATTACACATCTCCATTAAAAGACGATAATCTTGTGATAAAGAATGGAGATATAGTGAAGATTGATTTAGGTGTACACATTGAAGGATATATTGTTGATACGGCTTTCACTATAAGTTTTAATGATGAAAAAGCTTTAGAAAATATTATTCAAGCAACAGAAGTGGCTGTAGAAGCGGCAAAAATGATGGTTAAACCAAAAATTAATACAAAAGATATAGGAAAGAAAATTGAAGAAATTGTAAGAGGATTTAAATATATTCCAATTAAAGAACTTGGTGGACATCAAGTTGAAAGATGGGCAGTTCATGGCAAAAAACAACTACCAGAATTAGGATCTCAAAGTGGTGATATAATGGAAGAAGGAGATGTGTTTGCTGTTGAAATATTTTCCTCAACAGGAAATGGTTCTGTTCATTACACTAATGCCTCATATATTTATGAACTTAATCCATATACAGGGAGAGTTCCTTTAAGAAGAAAATTTTCAAAACAAATCTTGGGATTTATTAATAAAAATTACAAAACTTTGCCTTTTGCTGAAAGATGGTTAGGTAAAGAATTTAGAATGGGTGTTCTTTTTGGACTTCAAGAATTAGTACAACAAGATAAATTGAAAGTCCATAATGTTTTGGCAGAACAAAAAGGTACTTATGTAGCTCAAACTGAAGAAACTATATTAATAACTGAAGATGGTTATGAACAACTAACTTAAATAATATTAATTGAAAAAGAAAAGAAATTACACATGAAAAAGTTGAAAATTGCTCTTGTTTCTTTAACAATTTCTCCAGATAGCCAAGATGGAAGCGCAAAATTTTTTTCAGGTATATATAATTATCTAAATAGTAGAGGTCATGATGTTAAGGTTATAACTGGTAAATGGAACCTCAATTTGGGTGATCCAAATGTTTCACAAATTAAAATAATTCGAAAGAGTTATTTATGGATACCTCAATTTGCATTAAAAGTCATTAAATTTCTAAGAAATACTGAATTTGATATCATTCATGGAAATGGGCCTAAAGGTACTTTACCATTATTATACAACAAAAAAAAGTTTATCTCAACTATTCATGATTTAGGCCCTATTGAATCAAGTTTTTCATTCATTCCAATCGAGAAGATTTTAATTAATAAGGTTATTAAAAAGGCTAATCTCATAACAACATGTTCAGAATTTACTAAACAGCAAATTAAGAATTTCTTTCCTAAAATTGAACTAAAAAAAGTTCATAATTTATATTCTGCTATTGAAAGCAAATTTAAACCTTGTCCTAAAAAAGCAGAGCAACTTAAAGAAAATTTAGGGTTAAAGGGCCCTGTAGCTATATATATTGGACGAATAGCTTTGTATAAAGATATTGAAAATGTTATTAAAGCATATAAATATGCAAAACAAGAAATAACCAATCTCGAATTAGTAATTGGTGGAACTCCAGATTTTTATATGAAAGAAACTTATAAAAGATGGAAACAAAAATATAAAGATGTTCATTTTATTGGTTTCATTCCAGAAGTAGAACTTCCAGTTTATTATAGTATGGCTGATGTTTTTATTAGTTATTCATATTCTTCAGAAGGATTTGGATTAACTCCAATTGAAGCAATTGCTTGTGGGACACCTGCCATTTGTTCTTCTATCGGAGCATATAATGAAGTTTTACAAAACAATGCCATTTTTGTTCCTCCAAAAAATCCGAAATTTTTAGCAAGGGAACTAATAAATTTAATTAATGATGATGAAAAACGCCTAGAATTACTTAGTCATGCTCAAAAGTTTATATCCAGATATTCGTGGAATTCTGTTGGAAAAAAATTGGAGAAAGTATATGAAAAATTCTTAACAATATAAGACGTACTTTTAGTTTTTTATTTTTTACTAAATTCAGTTAAAGCTATTTCTATTGGATTTTCTAATTGCCTTACTTTCTCTTTTGTGTTTATTTTATAATTCTTTTCTAAAAATTTTAGAGCGGTATTAATTATTAAATCGGCATTTTTTATATGTTTTAATGGAAAACCATGATCTATAAGAAATTGCTCTTGAGGATAAGTAGCTAATGGAAAAAATTCTATTGAAGGAACACCTAATAGCGCAGATTCTCTACCCATCGTGCCTCCTCCAGTTATAACCATTTTAGCATAAAACATAAAATGTGCTAGATTGTTTAATCCCGCATAAACACTTATTATATTTTTTTTGATATATTCCTTGAAAAAGACATTTAAATATTTATACTGTTCAACATTTCGCGTCAATATTAAAAATTTAAAATTGAATTCATATTCTAGTAATTTTGGTATGATCTCACTTAATTTTGTTTCATGAGGAGCCATTTTATTTGTTAAATACCCCGCTTTTGATGGTTCTGTTCGACATACAATATAACTTTCAGGATTGAGCCCATGGGCTTTAATGATTTCTCTGTTTGGTTTAAAATCTGAGAGCCATCCAACCTCATCAATCCCATTAAATCTTATTATTTTCTCCTCCTTTAATCCATAATCTAAATACCATTCAACAGGGATACATTGAGGAACTATAATTTGATTAACATATGGAAAAGTTGTGGAACAAGGACCATAGGATCGTGGTTCATCATTAAACATAATATTAGGAATTTGAAGACCAAACGAAATTCTCATCGCTTCTGGAGATGTTATACAAAATAAAAAATTAGGTTTTTTTTTGATTATAATTTTTAGTAATTTCGATAACCTCTTCGAATAAGCTAATAATTTTCCTTCTAATGTTCCCCCACCATACCTTCCTACAGGAGTATAATTAACACCCCATTGATCCAATAAGAAATGAGTTGAATCGAAATCCCGAGCTGTTATAAAAATATTGTGATCTTCTATTAAACTCTCATATAGTGGTCTTAACATAGTCACACTTTTTGGTTCACAAAAATCTAACCATATCTTCATGGAATCACTTCTAAGTATTTATTTAAACACGTGGTTTATAGTTCCAGAATTCTGGGTTTTTAGTAATCCATTTAATTTCTTTCTTTACCCCTTCAACTAAAGATGTTTTTGGTTGGTATCCCAATTTCTTATGAATTAAAGAATTATCAAGTATAAAATCTTGTAACTCTCCTGGCAATCTTCTTCGATCCGGTTGATATTTACTGGCTTTTCCTGGCGGAGGGTTGTCAAAAATTGGGTTTAATTTAGAATTTCCAATTTGTTTTACTAAAATATGTGCTAAATCAATAATTGAGTATGAGGTTCCTCCACCAACATTGAAAACCATACCATTAACCTTTTCACTTTTTATTGCCATTATATTTGCTTCAACAGCATCCGATATATATACAAAATCCCTTCTTTGTTTACCATCACCGAAAATAACGGGTGATTTCCCCTCTAAAAGACGTTTTATAAAAATTGTTAATACTCTTCCGTACCATTCTCGAGGGCCATATACAATTCCATATCTCAGAGAGATAGTTGGGAGGTTATTTAATAAAAAATACTGAGTACAATACTTCTCTCCCGCTAATTTACTCACGCCATAAGGCCAATGAGGTAAAAGTGGATGGTTTTCTGTTTCTGGTATAAATTTTGCTTGACCATAAACTCCTCCCGATGATGCATATACTAATTTTTTAATATTATTTCTTAAAGAAGCATTTAAAACATTTAGAGTACCTATAATATTCGTCTTTAAATCATGTAATGTATTTTCTATTCCCGTAAAAACTTCTAATTCAGCAGCATGGTGTGAAACAATGTCTATATTTTTCATACATGAATTTAATTTATTAAAATCTAAGATATCCCCCTCAATAAT
>JAEOSD010000102.1 GCA_016840545.1 Promethearchaeota archaeon | reverse complement strand
TTTTTAATAAAGAAAAAAGCTCGAAATATATCACTTCAATATTCCAGATTTTTTTATATTATAATATACAATTTTTAATCAAATTATAAAAGAGATTTTAAAAAGGAGTACTTTTATTATTATTTTAAAAATTTTCTTATACTTAATAAGACCATTATAATCTAGTATATAGGGTTAGAAAATTAGTAGAGCACGAAAAAGATTTTCTGTATGTTTACGGTCTTTACATATATCATATATGGGGAAGAAAATAATGGAAAAGAAAAGTAAATTTTATCTTTTTATTTTTATATTAATTACAATTTTAATTTTAGTTCCAATTAGGCATAACTTATCTAATTTTGAATCATTTAGCTCGGAGAAAAGTGAAAATGTTCATTCTTCAGCTGAAAGAACAATAAAAAAACAATGGATTAAAAATCCAACATTTGAAACTCCTATTGAACCAATTTGGTACTGGAAAAATGGAACTGAAGGGGACAATTCGGATATGGATGCAACTACTAGTCCAGGTCAAGCAAATTATGAAGTATTAGGTGAAATGCAAACATTTACCGTAGTATCTGGAATAATTAATAATTCTGTAAATTCACAAGGATGGAGACAGTTTAATAAAGCAGGTTTTCTTCTCCCAGATACCGCAGAAATTCGATCATATGGGTGTTTTGTATATCATTATTGGTATGATGATCCCAACCAATTTCCAAGTGTGCAGTGGAGAAATAATATTAGTCTACCTATTGATATGTCGGATTATATAATCACCTCTGTATCTTTAGAAGTAATTGTAAATGCTACTGTTAGTAGCGATGTTGATACACCAAACGATGGTGCTTACTGGGAGAATTTTGCAATAGGCGATTCAGTTACATTCTATACGCAAATTTCGGATTTAGGATTTAATCCTCCAAAATATACGGTAGCTTTAAATAAAACGAAGTACTTAGGACAAAATAGTCCACCAAAATTAACTTTAACAGATAGTTCATTAGAAACGGTAAATGATCTTGATTTAATTACCGCTCTAAACTCAGCATTTGAAAAAGACCCTGATCATTCGAATTTCACACTTACTTTAGGGATTGATATTTACTCTGAAGATAATCTTGGCGCAAGTGATCCAGACACTTTTAATGAATTAATAATTAAAAGCTGTAATTTAACTTTTACAGTAAAGAAAAAGATTGATCAATCTACAACGTTATCATGGAATCAGATTGGAAATCAACTAAGTGGAAGCAACATCCAAATAAGAGATGCGAACTTTAATTTTAAATATAAAGCTGATAAAACTTGGCCTGCTACAGCTCCCCTTTCTGAAATAAACTTTTACATTAATGATAGAAAATTTGAAGAAGGAAGTATTAAAATAAGCTCTGCAAATGGTACCCTCAAAGAGGCAAAATCAGGTGGATTTAATGTTACTACTTTTATCTTAAAAGATATAAATATTTCTGTTTCAATTGAAACTTTCATTAAAGATACATTTGAATTGAATGAGAGCATTACGATTTCAATTGATGATGTCTTCCTTAATATCACATATATTGAAACTTTTCCTGATTATCCAACTGAATTAATATTATTTTTAAATGGTTTTAATAAAACATTGGATCCTGTAATTCAACTGCCGATTGATGTTGTATTAAATATAACCGTTAAATATAGAGATAGCTTAACTAGTTCTCATATCCCAAATGCTACAGTACAATTAGATGGAATAGTCTCTGGACCTTTGCCAGAAAATGAGACTTATGAACAATATTCAATTTTTATTAATTCTTCCCAACTAGGTGTTGGAAGCAGAATCCTTTCGGTAGAAGCCCAAAAAACTAATTATGAAAGCCAATTGACTCAAATCTTTGTTGAAGTATATGAGAGAGGAACAGTACTATCGCTGTATGTTAATAGTGATAAAAAATCAGATAGTGAATCTATCCAAATTGAAATGGATGAACTAATCAACATCTCGATCTTTTTTAAAGATTTTATTACAGAAAATCATCTAAGCGGAGCAACTATAGAATTATTAGGATTTGGATTTCTAGATGAAAACATTAACGATTATAATATTACCATAAACTCAAATGATCTGAATTTAGGAACAAATATTTTAACTATTTTTGCCCAATTAAATAATTACCAAACTCAGACAATCAAATTCTTTATAAATGTAATACAGAGATCCACCCAATTACAAATACTATTGAATGGAGACCCATTCAATTTAGATCCTGTTATTGATGTTGCTATAGGACAGATGATAAATGTATCTGTTAGATATAAAGATAATTCAACAGGAAGTCATATAAGTGGAGGTACTCTACAACTAATAGGAGAAGGCTTATCTATATATTTAATAGAAAATGCGACTTTAAATCAATATTCTACAGTTCTAAATTCTACGGAGCTTCAATTAGGTGCTAAATTATTTTCAGTGGTCGCACAGGCTACAGATTATAACATTAACACTATAAATATTAGAATAAATGTTAATAGAATAAAAACAAATATTAGTACATTTTCAGGTGAAACTAATATTTTCCTTGGCCCCCAAGAATCTTACACATTAATGATATATCTAAATAATATTGATTATGGAGGGTTGATCAAAAATGCTACAGTTACTTATCGTTGGGCTCATGGGCAAGGGGAACTTACAGATTCCGATAATGATGGTATCTATGAAGCTTACTTTGAAGATATTCCAGGAGGTACATATATTATGACAATAACAGCTTATGCTGGTGAAAACTATGAATTTGAAGAATATGAGATTATTATTAGCGTATCATCACCTCCGGGATTAGATTGGAAATGGTTAGTTATTATTTTGGGCAGTAGCGCTTTAGGCCTTGTAATTGTTATTGTTTCTTATCTGAAACACTTTAAATACCCCCCACTAGTTAGAAAAATTAGAAAACTAAGAAAGAAAGTAAGTAAAAACAAGAAACTCAAATCTATACTGCTTCAAAATCGAGAAGATATTATTGAAACTGATTTAAAAAATAAATTAGAAGTAATAGAAACTGAAGTTGGGAAAAAAGGCGAAATTAAAGGGGATTTTAAAGAAGAAAATATTCAAAATAATATAAAACAAGGAGGAGAAACTCTTTAACTGGTTTTTTAGAGGTGATATGATTGAATAAAAAAAAAGCAAAGATTTGTAGCTTGGCTATCTTGTTTATTATTATTTTCTCTAACTTTTATATAACATTTATAAACCAATTTGAAATCCAAACAGAATTAGATGATAATGATAAGAATATTTATAGCTCGGGTGAAATTTCACATTCCGAGCAATGGTTAAAAAACAATGAATTTTTAACTCAAGATTATTGGTTTAATTTAAAAGGAAATCAAGGAGATAATTCTACAGTTGATGCAAATATTAGTAATAATCAAGCTAATTATATTATTGCTGGTAAGAATGATACTTTTAATATCCTTTCGGGAAATGTAAATTCTTCTACTTGGTATGGATGGGGAATATATAACAATAGTGATTATCTTTTGCCTGATCATACCGAAATTAATGCAACGGGTTGTTATGTATACCATTACTTAGATGAAGGTGAGAGTGGAGGGGCAGGTCAAGTACACAATTTTCCAAGTGTTCATTTTAAAAAGAATGTAACAATACCCGTAGACATGTCCGATTATGAAATTACATCTGCTTTACTTGAAGTGTTTTTTAACGCAAGTGTAGCTGCTAATGTTGATGCTCCTGGTGATAGTGTAGGGCAATCAGCAATTTGGGATTCAGCAACTTTCTATGTTGAAATTTCAGATTTAGATAATAGTTATGCATTTAGAGTAGCAGAAAATAAAACACAAACCTTAGGACAGGATAGTCCTCCAATATTAACTATTCCTGATAGGGAATTATCTTATGTAAGTGAGAATGATCTTATAACTGCCTTAAATTTAGCTTTAGAAAAGGACGTTGGTCACTCTAGATTTACAATAATAATGGGTTTAGATATTTATTGTGAAGATAATGATTTTCCGGATTATGATTTATGGAATGCTTTAATTTTCAACTCTTTTAATCTTACATTCACTTATGAAAAAAAAATAGATCAATTTTCTTCAATATCATGGAATCAAATTGGTAATACAATTTCAGGAGGCAATATCCAAATCACTGATGCTAGACTTTCTTTTATGTATAAAATGGATCAGTTATGGGCAACAGCAGATTCACCATTTTCTGAAATACGAGTTGTAATTAACGATAATCAACATACGGAAACAATTAGATTAAGTTCTGCGAATGAAACTTTTCAAGAAGCTAAGTTAGGAGGTTTTGATGTTACATATTTGATTTTGAAAGATGTAAATATCTCGGTTTCAATCCAAGTATTCATTGCCAATACATTTGCATTAAATAGAAATATAACGATTTCAATAGATGATGTTTACCTTAACATTTCATATGCAGAGACTGTTCCGGACATACAAACTAAATTAGATTTATTCTTAGAAGGTGATAATAAAACAAGTGACCCATTTATTCAAATCCAATCAAATGAATTGTTAAATATTACTATTAACTATGATGAAAAGCAATCGGGGGCTCATATATCTAATGCCACTGTTCAACTACAGGGAAAAATATCAGATTTTCTAAATGATACAGGTTCTCAACAGTATTCAATTTTAGTAAATACATCTCAATTAGGAATTGGAGTTAAAACTTTATCTATTTCTGCTCAAAAAGATAATTATGAAACCCAAATCCTCCAATTTTTCGTGGAGGTTACTGAAATATCTTCAGAGATGTTATTATATGTAAATAGTACTTTAACAGATGATAGTGAAACTATAAATGTAGAAGTTAATCAATTTTTAAACATTACAGTTTACTATATAGATAATAATACTAAACAACATTTAAGCGGCGCAACAGTTAGTATATCGGGATTTGGAGAGCTAAATGAAACCTCTGATCATTATAATATGACAATCTCGACAAATGACTTAGAACAAGGAATTACTGTTCTTACTATTAACGCCCTAATTGAAGATTATAGCCCTCAGACTATTCAATTTTATGTTGAGGTATCTGAAAGAGCAACAGACATACAACTTTTCATAGAAGATTATGAGATAACCTCAAATCCTACTTATGAAATCACGATTGGAGAAATGCTTAATATTACTATTAAATACCTTGATAATATAACAGGATTCCACATCAGTGGGGCAATTGTACAAGTTAATGCTGGAACCTTCTCAGAAAATTTAACAGAATATGTCGCCTTAACTCATTACTCAGCTTTATTTAATACATCATCTTTGCAAATTGGAGTTAATTTGATAAATATTATAGCATATAAAAACAATTACCAGATTAAAACAATATTGCTAAGATTAACTGTAAGAAAAATAAGTGGTATTATTATTACAACATCGGGAAAGACATTTTTTGAAACAGAACCAGGAGGTAGAATATTGTTAAGTATTACTTTAAATAACACTGATTTTGGGGGAATTATTAAGAATGCTACTGTTACGTATAGATGGGCTTATGGACAGGGAGAACTAATGGACCCTGATAATGATGGAGTCTATGAGGCATATATATCAGACATCCCCGAAGGTATTTATACTATAACGATTAGTGCTTATGCTGGTGATAATTATGTGTTCCAAAGTTTTGACATAACCATAAGTGCCATTCCTCCTGTTGGTGAAGATTTAAGTTGGCTTGTATATTCATTAATTGGAGGTATTGCGGGTCTTTCTTTATTTTTTATATTATACCAAACACATTTTAAATACCCTCCTATGGTTAGAAAAATACGGAAACTAAAAAAGAAAATTAGGAAGGAACGAAAATTAAAAACTATTCCATTAAATAACCGAAAAGAAATTATGAAAAGTAATTATAAAGATCAAATTAAAATTTTAGATTTTGAACAAGAACAATTTAAAAAAGTTGAAGATTTTAAAAATTTAGAAAAAATTAAAGAGGAGTGAAATATAGATGCCAAAAGGATTTATAATAACTAGATGGACTGATGAAGGATTAGCAGTGCAATTTAGTTATCCCCAGACTATAATCGTAGATTTAGATGATATGATGAGAATTTTTTATGCTCATATTACCGGAGCTGCAGAAGCTGGTAATGTGTTAGTTAGATTGGAAAAAGCACGCGCAAATGTTTCCAGTTATTTTACAGGTATGGATTCCAAAGTACCTTTTATGGTTAATTTGATGCTGGAGTTAGATGAAGAACCTGAAATATTTGGTGAAACCGTAATTTCAGAAATTAATACCAATACAATGAATTATTTAAATGCGATGGTAGAAAATCCCTCTCGAAGCTATGAGATTAATGAAGAATTAAAAGATTATCTTAAATCATCTCTTTTTCTCCTTGAACGTCTTAAAAATCTTAGTAAAGAACAACGAATGGCTCAAATTTATGTCAGTGAAAAGGGAAGAAAAATATTAGAAACATTACAAGACAAAGCTTATGCTCGAAAAGAATTAAGAGATACTTTAGAAGTTAAATTAGGAAGATCAATTTATAACCTCGAAATTACATTAGACCCCTTTATTAAAACTGATTTAATTAAGCAAGATTGGATAGAGGGAGATCAAGATATATCGTTGTTTTTACTCTCTGATTTTACAATCTTAAGAACACCAGCAACTAAAGTAATAGAGGATGCCAAAAAGAATTTGCCCACACCGAAATTGGCTCAGAAATATTTAGAAGAGGTGAATAGGTTTTTTAGGTCATATGAACCTAATATTGAGGATAACGTAAAAGTAGCTAATAACATGATAAATCCAGATAAATACGATTTTATAACTCTTTTTAGAGATAAAGCATATCCTATCAATAAAATCCCAAAAAGCCCTGGAGAGACCTTTGATCAAATTAAAGAATTTTTAAATTTATTAGAAAGAGACAATATAATTACATTTATAACAGATGACAAAGGTTTAGATTGGATTTTCCTCTTAACTGACGTTATTGCGCATACCTTTTATCCAGAATATATGATTGAAAATATTAGAAAAAATATTAGTGATAAGAAACTGAAAAAGAACACAGCTATTAAACATTTAGAACTTCTTGAACAAATTTATAAAAAATAAGAACTCTTTGTATTTTGTTTTATAACTTTTTTTTATAATAAAAATATTTAAAGAGAAATTTTTATTATCTATGTAAATTTTCTTAAAAACTTTTATAATCGAAATAAGAATGAATTAATATTGGTGATTGAGATTGTTAGGAAAAAGAAGTAGGTTTGCAAAATTAAAAACTTATAATAAAAAACGAATTTTAGTTTTATTGAGCATTTTGATCAGTTTTATTTTAATGACTTCTCTAAAATATCTTGATATAAATGCTAATTTAGGATCTGAAGATCAAAAATATATCAAAAATAAAGATTTTCAGATTAAGAATTTAGAAACTCAAGATTTAGCTTCTGATAATACTTTCACCGATATAGGGAATGCTTGGAACGTGACTCATTATGCTAATTATACAAAATCAAATTTAGATGTTAGTTTTTATAATAATTCTTATGATGATACCAATGCACAAGTAGAATTATATGGATGGAATGGATATCAATTAAATTCTACAATAACAAATTTATACGATACACGAAATTGGATTAATGGAACATTTCATGCTGGCTCTTTTGGGGGCTCCCCATCTGGATCTGATGATAGTGAATACATTGCTAATTGGACATTTAGAGAGCATGACATAACTGGTTATCCAAATCCCATGAGTGGTAATTACTATGATACTTCCTCAAGTGTATCTGATGGTCAAGATTGTTTAGAACTCGCTATTGATGGAGATAGTAGTGGGCGTTATGATGTTGGTGATAAATGCTGCTGGGAAACCGTTTTTGAAATTGATAGAGGGGATGTAGATGAAGCTTGGTTAAGCTTTTCAGTCCGTGCGTACTCCGCTGATAATTATAATAATCACATGGTATTACAAGTTGTAATTAATGGTAAAGTCATTTGGGGGACTGGTCTTGCATCAATGTTAGAAGTAAGCGGTAATCCTAGTCCAGGTAATTGGGGCGAATGGTATAATCCATATCCTATTTACTTAGATGGTGAGGATGAAGATATATTTCCTGATGGAATTAAAAATATGAATGTTACTCTAGAATTTAAAAGGGTGAGTGGAACCGCTTCGGGGTATGGTGATCACGCATTATTATTCGATAATGTTTCATTAATTGTTAAAGCGAAAGCAAAACCATCCCACCTTGATTTACAATTAAATAATAAAGATGTTAAGGATAATGCAAATTATGGTGAAGGTTACCTTGGCATTATTGGTAATTGGAATGGAAGCCTCCAAACATCAGTAATTGCTAATTTTAGTAGCGATTCGAATTGGCCTTTAACTTTTGAAGAAGAGGGGAGTTGGGTAAGCTATAAAATAGAGCTTGAGACAAAATTGAATTTGTTTACAAATAAATTTAGTCCTGAAACCTATTATACTGCTGATCCTGATTTAAGTTATCAAGGCTCCTCTTTTATCGCATCTAATAATAGTAATGTGAATTGGACAACATATGCACATATGGAGATTCCAGCAGGATATGAAGAAACAAATATGACAGTTGAATATCCATCAGATTATAGTTTAACAGGAGTATTTTTCTCTCAAAATCCTAATTCTCTTTCTCAAACTTCTATAAAAGAATATGGAAACAAAAGGGTTGTAAATATTCCAGTAAGTTCCATAACAAGTAATACAAACGGATTCTGGAAGCTATCAGCAGTATCGCCTAATTACTGTAAAGAAATAAGTATGTACAATAATGCTACAGGTGATTGGGAACTTAGTAATGAATTTCTAAGTGGAGAATATATTAATATTACAGGAAAGATTAATGATTCCCCATTAATTTCTGGATATATCCAACAAACAAAAGCTCAGCTTCAAATAAGATTTCCAAACGGTACGATTTGGTCAACTCAAAATCAGTTAAAACCTATAGATGATACAGGAATGGTGTATTTTGATCCTATTATG
Organism: Promethearchaeota archaeon; assembly: GCA_016840545.1. Classification (GTDB taxonomy): domain Archaea; phylum Asgardarchaeota; class Lokiarchaeia; order Sigyniarchaeales; family SOKP01; genus SOKP01. The sequence continues at coordinate 2,028 of JAEOSD010000102.1, read as the reverse complement.
ATACCTGATGATGTTCCAAATTATGAAACAGGCCTATATGAGGCAATTATTACTTGGAATAATTCATATTCATTCTTTAGTTCAAATGAAACAGGAATTATTTATAAAACGTTTATAGTAATCCATGAGTCTCTCCTTTATCCTGATCAGGGTATTTTTTTCATTGAAAATATATTTGACGATAGAATAATCAATATTAAAGTAACATTTAGTGATTTAGTAGATGGTACCGCAATAGATTATGCATTAGTTTATACAGATTTTACTGGAGCAATTGAAACTTTTGATAGAATAAGTCCAGGTTTTTACTTATATGAATTTAATGCAACTAAAGCCAATGCCGGAAATAATACTGTAACAATTTATGCTAATTCAACCTATTATTCAAATAACATCATAAATATTACGGTTGAGGTAATTAAACAGACAATCCTGACTCTCGAAACTGACTTTTTTACTATTCCCTGGAAACAAAATTTCACAGTGCGATTTAATTATACTGAAAAGAATAATCCTCAAATTGGGATTGATACCACAGATATTACTATTGATGAATGGTTAGGTGATTATCATTTAACTCAACCCAGTGTTGGGCGGTATGAATTAGAATGTAATACGTCTGCTTATGCTGCACTTACGCTTCAATCGTTCATAATTTCAATAAATCCGTATAAATATGAACCCCAATCTGTTTTAATTAGGGTTTCGATAACTGAATTAGCTTCTTCTTTAACACTATTTTTAGATGGCGAATTAAAAAAGGATAAGGATACAATCCAAGTTCAAGCTAATGAAATAATAAATGTTACAGTATATTACCAAGATAATATAACTAAACAACATCTTAGTGGTGCTAATGTAACTATGAAAGGTAAAGGAATAAATTTAGATTTAACTGAGATAAATAACCAATATAATGTTACTGTAGATACTGATAATTTAAATCCTGGAATTACTGTTTTAACCATATTTGCTCAATTGGACAATTATCAATCTGAGAGTATTCAGTTTTTCGTTGAAATAGTGGAAAGAGAAACAGAATTACTATTATTTTTAGATGGTGTTCCAAAAAATGATGGTGATCAAATTCAAGTAGAAGTTAATGAATTTATCAATGTTACAGTATACTATAGGGATAATGTAACTAAATTACTTCTTAATAGTGCAACTATAACATTAATTGGGAGGGGGAATTTTACTGAAACAAGTAGTCACTATAATAGAACCATAGATACGAATGATTTAGATCAAGGAATCACTGTTTTAACTATCTTTGCGCAGTTGGATAAATATCAGGCCCAGAGTATTCAATTTTTCGTTGAAGTTGTTGAAAGAGAATCAAAATTAGAGTTATTTTTGGATAATGATAATTTGACTCTTGATCCTGTTATTGAAGTTACAATAGGCAATATTTTAAATGTAACAATATTTTATATTGATAATCAAACGGGACTTCATATATCTGGTGCATTAGTCCAATTAATAGGAGAGAGGGATACATTAAATTTCACGGAAAATTTAAATCAATACAGTATTTATCTCAATACGACAAACCTAAAGATTGGAGTGAGTTTATTTACGATTGTGGCTCATGCAAACAATTTTCAAATAAAAACCATAGATTTAAGGATTACCACTAACCGCATAAAGATAACAACGAGTACTTTATCGAAAGAACCTTATGTAACTGGACTAGAAGGAGATACTATTAAATTAAGTATAATATTAAATAATACCAATATCCTCCCATTTGGCGAACTTATTAAAAATGCCACAGTGACTTATAAATGGGCTTATGGGCAGGGACTACTTTTGGATCCTGAAAATGATGGTGTTTATGAGGTAGACTTAGTAAATGTACCTTCAGGAACTTATATCATAACAATAACAGCTTCTGCAGGAGATGATTACGATTTTGACAGCTATGAGATAACTTTAAGCGTTAATGTAAGAGAAGGTTTAGACTTAACCTGGCTCCTTATTATTTTTTCTTCAGTAATAATAGGACTTCTTTCGGTTTTTGGATTG
>JAEOSD010000213.1 GCA_016840545.1 Promethearchaeota archaeon | reverse complement strand
TCCAAATTTGGTTCGATGTTGTATTTAAATGCTTTTAAAGAATCAAAATGGACAACAACCTTTTACCCAGTTAATCCAAAGTATGATAAAATTCTAGGTTGGAAATGCTATGCTTCAATATTAGATATACCTTATCCCGTTGATACCGTATATATTTCTGTAAAAACAAAAATCATCCCTAAAGTTTTAAAAGAATGTGTTGAGAAAAAAGTTCCATGGGTAATTATCTTTTCATCAGGTTTTTCAGAAACAGGTGATTTTGAAGGGTTACAATTAGAACAAGAAATAAAAAATATCATTAATGGATCTGAAACTCGAATTATTGGTCCTAATTGTTTAGGACCTTATAATGCAGATACAGGAATGGCCTTCTCATTTAGCACTCCGTCTGTAGTTCCTGGATCTATTTCATTTATGTCTCAATCAGGAGGGCATTTAAATCAATTAATAGAAGTTAGTTCTAAAAGAGATATGAGACTTAGATATGGGGTTTCATTCGGTAATCAAATAGATTTGAATTGTGTGGATTTCATTAGACACTATAGCTCAGATATCAAAACTAGAATCATAGCCGCATATTTAGAATCTTTTGGTTCAGCTAAGGGTCATAGTTTTTTTGAAGAATTGAAAAAAACAACAAAAAAAAAACCTGTAATTATATGGAAAGGAGGATATACTAAAGATGGTTCTCGAGCAACATTTTCTCATACGGGTGCGATGGCAAGCGATCTGAGATTTTGGAATGCAATGGCTAAACAGACAGGAGCTACCTTAGTTAAGGATAATGAACAATTTTGGAATGCAATAAAAACTTTTGAATTATTATATCCCAAAAATATTCCTAATGGGAGAAATATTGGAATTATTACTCCTGGTGGGGGCAATTCAGTGAATTCCACAGACTTATTTTCATCCCATAATTTAAGAGTACCTCAATTAACTCAAATTTCGCAAGAAAAACTTAGTAAAATACTCCCATATGAGAATGTAAATATAAGAAATCCAGTAGATTTAGGAGCTCTTGGATTCGTAGTGGAAGTATTTATAGAATGTATTGAAATAGTTAAAGCAGATCCTAATATCGATATTTTAATAATACCTTTATGGCAACACTTCATCTATAACCATGTGTTTAAAAGATTGGTGAATGTTCAAAAAACAACAAATAAGCCTTTAGCAATATGCTTACCAAGTATAGCAGATTCCCTTGAATTGTCACAAAGATTTTCATCCACTAAAAAAGTATTACATAAGGAACGAATGCTTTATTATTTTTCTTTAAGAGATGCTGCCATCAGTTTATCTCTATATTGTAGCTATATAGACTATTTAAAAGTTCATAATTTTGAAATTGATTAAAATTTTAAACCTTTTTTACAACTTCTTTCAAATATTGAATCATTAAGTTCCTTTCAGCTTTACAATAATCTAATCTTTGATTATTAGATAATTTCGGATTAGCCTTTAATAAAAAATGAATCTCGATTATTCTATAAAGAATATTCTCCAGACTATTAATGTTTGGGTTAAGAACTAGAGAACTACTAATCAAATTTTCTTCCTTATAAATAAAATCTAACCTTAAGTCAAATTCATTACTCACTTTAAATTGGTAAGTATTGATAATTTTCCCTGAGCTCATATCTTTTTATCACTTATCATTATCATATAATAATTGCCTCTAGTAGACTTATATAACGTATAAAGTGATTTCTGAAATTTTGTCGTATGAATTATCAATTAATTTTCTCAAAATCATTGTATATCAAAGTAAATTAGTCGAATTTTACATATACTATTGTTAATCTTATATTAATTTCACAACGTAATGAATGTTAATCAGTTAATATTATTTGAAAATAATACATTCGTGGTTAAAATAGAGAAATTTAAAAGAAAAATATAGACGTACTAATTTCTTGAATATTTTTTAGACTTCTAGAAAAAGAAAAAATAATAAGAATTAAAAAAATTAAAAATATTCTGTTTTTGTTAATAATAACGCAAAAGCGCCATAAAATACTCCACTTACAGCTCCGCTCAGTATAGATATTATAAATGTTGATGTTGGATCTACAGCGGGGATACCATAATAGTTTAATACTGATGGTTCTATAAAGGCAAATATTCCAAGAATTATTGAACAAAGCATACTTGCAGCGAACCAACCTCCAAAACTACCAACTTTATTTTCTCCCATTTTACCAGCAATAATCGATGCTACAAAAGGAGAAACCACAGATCCAATAGCAAGGATTAATATATCTGGTGTTGCTCCCAATGCAATTGATGAATAAATACCCAATACATTTAATCCTGGGAAAAAATATATTGGTCCTAAAAATAATACAAAAAGTATTAGTGGTTGACTTGATATATCTTGAAAAAGTAAATTTAGAGCTCCACTTATAGTTAGTGCTATTATTAAAAATAGAAAATTTAAACCTATATATGCGAGTAAACTAAATCCAAATGCTTTACCAAAACCCATTTTTGTCAGTCTCTTTATAAGCTTTATAAATGAATTTATGTATAAATACAATTTTATAAGTATTTAAATTTATTTAAGACCAAATATTGTTTTTACTTAATTCTAAATATTGTATCTAACTGTTTGATTAGAATAATTATTTAAACCTATTCAATGAATAAATTCTCCTTCCCTTCTTATAAGAGTTGTAAATAAATGGAAAAAACTAATAGATTTTTTAGCATTGGAAAAATAAAGCATAAATTCTTGAATAATATCCTTAAGGATTTTGTTTCAGATTTTGAAAATAAAGATAAAAGGATAATTTTAGGCTCTAAAATTGGTGAAGACGCAGCTGTTATTGATATGGGAGATATATATCTAGTTGCAAAAACTGATCCTATTACTTTTGCTACAGACGAAATAGGTTATTATTCTGTAATTGTTAATGTTAATGATGTAGTATGCACTGGAGCTACTCCCAAATGGTTTCAATCAACTATTTTATTACCAGAAAAAAAAACCAACGAAGAATTAATAGAGGAGATTTTCAAAAGTATTCATGATACGTGTGATTCATTAGATATATCAGTGATAGGAGGCCATACTGAGGTGACC
>JAEOSD010000010.1 GCA_016840545.1 Promethearchaeota archaeon | reverse complement strand
AAATCATCAAAAACATTTAGATTAACTCCCGATCCAGATTCGGCTACAAAAGAATTAGCTTATTTTAGACCAGGGCAATATTTAAGTTTAAAAGTAAAAGTTAATGGTGTAGAAATCACGAGACCATATTCACTCGCTTCTTCTCCTAAAGATGCTTTACATGGCCTTTATGAGCTCACTATTAGAAGAGAAGAGGAAGGTTTCCTAACCCACTATATATGGGATCATTGGAAGGTTGGTACCAAAGTTAAAAGTTCTGGACCAGAAGGATTCTTTTATTATGAGCCACTTCGAGATTTAAAAAATATAGTGGGGATTGCTGGAGGCTCTGGAATCACGCCATTCCGTTCGATAGCAAAAGCAATCATAGAAGGATTTATAGATGCTAAACTAACTTTATTATATGGAAGCAGTGAAGAAGATGATATTATTTATTATAAAGAATTTAAAGAGCTTGAGAGAAATTATCCAGATAAATTTAAAGTAGTTTATATTTTAAGCTGTGATGAAATTACATTAGAGGGATGCGAACATGGTTTTATTACTGCTAACATTATCGAAAAATATTGTGACGTGAAAAATAGTTCATTTTTTATCTGTGGACCTCAAGTAATGTATGATTTTGTTGAAAAAGAAATGGAAAAGTTTAAACTACCTCATAAAAGAATACGTAGAGAAGCATTCGGAGAGATCAAGGATGTAATTAATCTCCCTGAATTTCCAAAAGATCTTGCTGAGAAAAGCTTTAAAGTTAAAGTTCATGTGGGAAATTTAATGAAAGAAATACCGGCCTTATCAACTGAATCAATTTTAATTGCTATGGAAAGAGCAAATCTAGCTCCTCCTTCAAAGTGTCGCTCAGGTGAATGCGGGTTCTGTCGATCATTGCTTATTTCAGGAAATATATACGTAAGCCCATTTTCAGACTGGAGAAGAGCAGCAGATAAAAAATTTAATTATTTCCATCCATGTGCTTCGTATCCAATCACTAATCTCGAAATTAAGGTGCCAAGGCATTTATAACAAATAAAGTGAATAATATCTAATATCCTTAAATCAACCATCTATTTTTTAATATTTTTTAGCAAAATTTAACTTATACTCTTAATTCAAACTTTTTAATCGATTTGTTTTTTGTAAGCCTTTTCTAAAATGAATATTAAACTCAAATTTGGAATAAGTGCCTTTATAGTTATTTTACTCCAATCTGGTTTAAAATTATTAGGAGTTTTAATTACTGGAAGTTTAAGTTTTTTGTCTGAAACAGTGGATACCTTATCTGATATTGTATTTGCATTTTTAACTATTTTTTCCATATATATCAGTCAGCGTCCTCCAGATTATGAACATATGTATGGACATTCTAAGATGGATTCAATTGGAGCGATGATTCAAGGAGTCTTTCTTATTACCACCTACTTTTTCTTGATTTTAAATGCAATTCAAGTTATAATTAGGCAATCATATATTGTCTCTAATCCAAACTTTGGTTTTCAAATTCTTATAATTTCTTTTCTCATAAATATAATATTTTCTAGAATTTTAATTTCGCAAGGAAAAAAAAGAAAAAGCTTATCGCTCCAAGTACAAGGGTTAAATTTATTCCAAGATTCTATGCGAGCAATAATAGTTTTAGTAAGTTTTGTTTTAGTTATTTTTTTTAATATTACTTTTTTAGATCCACTTTTTAGTATAATTCTTTCAATTTGGATTATTTTTAGCTCAGCTTTTCTATTAAAAAAAGGTATAACAAATTTAGCTGATGTAAACCCTATAAGCCCGTATATCATTGAAGAGATCAAGCAAAAAATATTGCAATTAGAACATGTTAATGCAGTTGACGACATGAAAATTAGAGCAAGTGGAGATGAACTCTTTATAGATGTACGGCTTTCTGTTGAAGATCATATTTCGATAATACATGCCAATGAAATTACTAAAGCAATTTCCTCAATGTCTAAATCATATTTCCCTCCTTATCAGGTTGAAAGTATTATCGAGATGAATCCTCTTAGTGGAGAAATATCTATTGGGGATAAAATTATTAATTTACTCCATTCTATGAAAGCAGAATTTAATGAAATTCTCAAATTCAAAGATTTAAATGTGTTCAGAATCGAAAGTGATTATTTTCTTTCAATATCAATAGTAGTTGATGAAAATTTATCGCTTAAGAAAGCTCATGATATAAGTAATAATTTTGAACAGGAATTGAAGAAAGAAGAACCCCAAATTTCTCGAATAATTACCCATATTGAATCAGGAGCGTTAACTGAAAAATTATCAACGAAACAATTAACGTGTAAAAGATTCAATCAGGACGAATTGAATTCTATTCAAAAAAGAATTGAAAAAATCCTCAGAACTCAACCGGAAGTTAAAGGATATCATGGATTTGAGTTTTGGTCAACCACTGATTTCTGTGTTCTTGAATTGCACATTTTTTTTGATGATAATCTAAACATTTCATATGTTCATGATATTATTACTGGATTAGAGCAAAAAGTTATTGAAGAACTTGATATTGAAGAATTAAATCAAGTTGTTTTTCATTCAGAGCCATTAAAAGGGCGAACAGATGGAATATTATTTAAAAATTAAAAATATATTTTTCTAATTCTAATTCCTTTTGAATAAGCTTAATATCTTGTTGAATACTTTTATTTAAAGGAATTCCTGTTTTTTTTCTTTCAATTTCATTGATATGTTCTTTTTCTCCTGCTGTATAAATCTTTTCGACTCCAGGTTCTTTTTTAGAACTTCTTAAAATCCTCATGATCTTTCCAGTTGTATTTTTAAAAGAATTTATTCCCATAAAGTTTTCAATATTAATAGCTAAGAAGAAATGGCCTACTGGTAGCCTCTTTTTACCATTTTCATAAATCCCAGCAGTATTTTTTAAAAAGATACCCTCTTGTAATGCGGAAGATAATATTTCTACAAAAGTTGCATAACCATATCCTTTATGCCCTGAAGTACTTTCTCCTTTTCCACCCAGAGGTAATAATGCAGCTGAAGCTTCATCCAATTCATGCAATACTTCTTCAGGATCATCCTCAGTTTTTCCATTTTTTGTTATTATTACACCATCAGGAAGTGATTTATGTAATCTATTATATACCTCTACCTTTCCTCTCTGGATAATTGATGTGGCACAATCAATAAGAAAGGGAAAATCCTCATCTGTTGGAGCACCCATGGTTAATGGATTTGTGCCCAATAATGGCTCCACTCCGAATGTAGGTGGAACCATAGGTCTTGTATTTGTAGTTGTAATTCCAATCATTCCTTCTTTTATTGCCATTAAGCTGTAAAAACCGGCAATACCAAAATGGGTTGAATTACGAGTAGCGACAGCCCCTAAACCATACTTTTTTGCTTTTTTAATTGCTAGCTTCATTGATTTATAAGCAACTACAGGTCCTAATCCAAATCCTCCATCTATAACGGCAGTAGTTGGAGTTTTCTTAATTATTTTTGGTTTAGTTTTTACATTATAAATACCTTGCTTGATTCTTTCATAATAAGTCTTTAATCTTTGAATACCATGAGAATCAATACCTCTTATATCAGAAGTGATTAACACATCAGAAACAATTCCTGCATGTTTTTTGGAGGCACCTAATTTTATAAAAACGTCTATAATGAAGTTTTTTAAAATATGTGGTTTAATATAAACGATTTCATCGAAATCAACCTTTGATTGCTGATCACTAGTTTCCGTTGTATACATGCTTTCACCATAGATCGAGTGATATTATTTATTTTATTTCTTTTCTATTTAATTAAAATCCTATTTAATATAAGGTGAGAATTAGTAATAGACAAGTTCAAAAACTGTTTAACTGTAATAGTATGAAGAAAAAAAATTTTAAAAAGGGAATTTGTATTGATCTAACCCTTGCTCTTGTTGCATAATTCTGATATCATTTTGAAGGCTTTTGTTTAAAGGTATTCCTGTCTTTTTCCTTTCTATCTCTGCAAGATGTTCTTTTTCACCTGCAGTATATATTCTTTCAGCTGTAGGATCTTTTTTAGCATTTCTAAGCTCCCTCATAATAATACCAGCAGTTTTTTTAAAGGAATTTAACCCTGCAAAGTTATCAATATTTATTGCGAGAAAGAAGTGACCTACTTTAAGCCTTTTTTTTCCATCTTCTTCGATTCCAAGTGTATCTCTTAGATATATTCCATCTTGCAATGCAGCAGATAATAGTTCAACAAAGGTAGCATAGCCGTATCCTTTATATCCCGCTGTGTCCTCTCCTTTCCCCCCTAAAGGCAACAAAGCTGCCTTTCTATGAAGCATTTCTTCTAAAACCTTATTAGGATCAGTCATAATTTCTCCTTTATCATCTATTACAGTATTTTCTGGTAAAGGTTTATTTATTCTGCTATAAACTTCTACTTTTCCACGTTGTATTATAGATGTGGCACAATCAATAAGAAAAGGAAAATCCTCATCTGTTGGTGCCCCAACTGTTAAAGGATTAGTCCCTAACATAGGTTCAACTCCAAATGTAGGAGGAATTGAGGGTCTTGCATTAGTTACTGTGAAGCCTATCATCCCTTCCTTAATCGCCATTAAAGAGTAATACCCTGCAATTCCAAAATGTGTAGAATTTCTAACCGCAACAGCCCCAAGACCATACTTTTTTGCTTTCTCAATTGCAGCCTTCATGGCTTTATAGGCAATTACATGTCCCATACCACAATTACCATCCCAAAGAGCCGTAGTTGGACCATCCCTTATAACATCAATTTTGGTATTTATTTCATAAACTCCTTGTTTAATTCTATCATAATACATTTTGCATCGTTGAATTCCATGCGATTCTATTCCCCTTAAATCAGATGTAATTAAAACATCAGCAATAATTTTAGCATCTTCTTTGGGAACTCCTAAACCAATATAGACATCTTGCATGAAATTATTAAGAATATTTGCATCGATAACTATAATATCCTCAGACATTTTTTTATTAACTCAATTTGTTATTATTCAATTCTAGAATTATTTTAATTTCAAGTTTGCTAAGCTTTAGTTAATATTTCTATTTATATTAAATCTCTATATATTATTAGCATATCATGCAATTTTTTGAACTGCTTTCTTTTTCTTGTTATTTATGATTTTAAATGATATGGATGAAAAAGTAAAAGGGAAATTTTACAAAGAAATAACTGTTGATATTAATGATGGAGAAGACATAACTTATGTTTTTCCAGATACTAACGAATTCATTTCGATTATTAAACGGAAATTACGCAAGGAATTAATTAAAAATGAGTAAATCTAGTTTCAATTAAAATCTTATATCACACTTTTTATTTTATATCTTTAAAGAAAAAGCTTTAAAAAACCCGATCCTCAGCTCCAATCCTATTATTAGGTCCAAAAATATCATACCCCTCCACTCCCTTACCATGAAGCGTGAACGCCTAAACTTACGGCTGCTCCATCCCTGGCCTGGCCGGGTTTGCTATTATGTGATTATGTTTTCCCTACAGAAAACACCACACAGACACCCACCATCATGGGGAGAGCTTCGCCGGGATACAATAATGGCTAATAACAACTCATGATGCCTCAAATCAGGCATTTCCGCTATGCGCATTTTGCGGTCCGTCCAGCATGGGACTTCAGACATTGCGCAACTTGTCCAATATGGAATAATTTGTTATAAAATAAAAAATTATTTGTTGAAAAATGAAAAAAAAAATTAAACTAGAAAGAATTTAGCTATATTTTGGTTTAGCTTTTAAGACATAATGACAGTGCCTATTCCTATTTTCTTCAAGAATACATTCTTTAATTTCTGATTCTAATATATAATTTGGGAGAAGATTAACTAAAAAGCTTTTGGTATACGGAATACATATGCTTTCTTGAATTGTCCTTGCTAGATTTGGATTCTTTTTGCCACCTATGGGACAAAACCCCTTAGAATGCTTAAGAATTATATTATAAGTATTCTCATCTATCTTTTTTATTGATACTTTAGCACCTAAAGCTTTATATATTTGATATAAAGCTGTTTCTAAATCGGTAATACCTTTACTTTTATAGATATTTGCTAATTTCGCGCCTAATGCTGTTGACACTGATTTCGGAAGATCCTTTCCCCCAAGATCAATCATCTCATTAATATATGCATGAAAGAATTTAAGAGCATCTTTTACCATTAATGATAACCTATAATTTTTTGAATAATTATTCTTATTTATAATCTATTTGAAAAGTCTTAGATTTGTTATTTAAATTTATTCTTTTTTGTCTAAGATAAATGAATGTATTATGGCTATATTAGAATTAATTATTTACAAATTTAGGAAAGTGAATTCTTAGCTAATAAGTAATGAAAATCTAAGGACTCTTTAATGTAAATCTCAAAAGCTTATCCTTATCTTCTTGCGCATATTCAATACCAATTCGTTTTCCTAAAGTAATGTCATTGGGGTTAACATTTTCACCATAAGTAAAAAAAAGTTGTGAATTAGGAGCACAAGAATCTTTTCCATTAAACTTTTCCTTTGTAATATTTAAAGACATACATAATTTGGCAGGCCCATCAGCTAGGTTTTTATAGTTTTTCCCAATTTTAACGTTTCTATTCTTTTTCATAAGTTCAATTCCATTAACTGGATATAGTTGCCTTATTAGAACCGCACAGGGCATATCCTCTGGTTCAGTGACTACGTTCAAGCAGTAATACATTCCATATATAAAGTAAATATATAACGTTCCCGGTTTCATATACATTGGCTCGGTTCTTTCTGTTTTTTTATAATTATAACTATGGCATCCCTTATCATCTGGACCTAAATAAGCTTCCGCTTCAATTATTTTTCCTATGATGTCTCCTTTTCTTGTCTTTCTCACTATATATTTACCTATTAATTCTTTAGCAACTTCTACCGTATGTCTGTTAAAAAAATCGCGATTTATTCGTTTCAATTTACTCAAAATTTAGTATTTTACTATATAAATAGAAGAATTAAAGGTTAATTCAAAAAAATTTTGAATTTAAAAATTAATACTTAAACAGCATTTTTTAAAAGAAAGCGCTTCCTAAGCATATGGTTTAATTGCTCTTCAATGTGAGCCAGATTTATGAGTTCAGCTATGTTAGACTTGGTTCTCTTTAGTGTTTCCCAATTATCAGTTTGTTTAACCAAATCATCCTGCTCTATTATAATTCTCCTAAGTAATAGGTCCAGACCATATGTTTCGGCTATATCTTGAGCTTTGTCTAAAAATCGTTGACACTGTTTCAAATTTAATGTCAATAACTCCAATTTAGCTTTCAGCAAGAATGTTTCGGCAAGAAATGAGTAGGAGTTTTGGTTCTTAGCAATATCATGTATTTGAGTTGTATATAGTTCTATTTCGTCGAGTATTTTAAGATCATTGGTCTTACCTAGCTTAGCTAAGAGTAAATCACTTAAGTTAAGCAGAGTTATTACTTTTGCTTCGCTATCAGCCACCTTATCATGTAAAGATTCTTTTAGTATCTCTTCAGCTTTCTCTCGACTACTAATAAGTGGGCTCAATTTTAGTAGTCTAGCCATATTTACGCGATAACATAAATTTAGAAATTTATTATTTTCTTGGTCGCTGATTCGCTTCATTTCTTTTAAATATCTCTCCGCCTCCTTAAGATCACTCTTATAAAGTGATAAAGATATCAATTCGTCAAGAGTCATTACTTTAGGAAAATAAGCACCAACCTTTTCTTTAATTACTAAAGCTCTTTCGAAATATTCCTTGGCTATATCTAACTCATTTTTGTCCCGATAAACACTTCCGATAAGATGGAACAATTGTGCTGCGCTGAATGAATCTTTATTTACTCTGGGCAATTCTTCTAGTAGTTTCTTACTAAGATTAAAGTATTTTAAAGCATAAGCTAACTCGCCTTTCCATAAGTAAAGCAACCCTTTTAACATATTACACTTTTGAATCAAATTCTTATAATTAATTTTTTCGCAAAATTCTATGCATCGATCTGCATATTTCAAAGCAAGTTCATTGTCGCTCTTAAAATATATCCATGCAATTTGGTATAAAGAGATTCCAATACCAGCTTTAAGATCGATTTCTTCTCGTATTTTAAGCCCTTGTTGAGCCCATTCTAAAGCTTTATCTTTTTCGTTTTGGTCAGAGTAAAGCCAGGCTTTAATAAAAGCGATAGAAGCTTTTCTTTCTAAAAGCTCTGTTGGTGGTTCTTCAGTGAGCATCTTGAACAGGTCTTCAGCCTTTCCTAGTAATTCAAGAGTTTCTTCTGATTTAAACCGATATATTAGACCCATGGCCATCTGAACATATACATCAAGTAATTGAAGGGAAATCCCAAGATTTTGGCTTTCTTGATAAGCCTTTTCAGCGTACTTGAGAATACCTTGGTCTTGAAATAAGTACAGCGATAGAGAACTCTTAAGTAAATAATAATAGATTTGTTCTTCACGTGAGAGAGCTTTCTCTTTCCCAAATTCGTTTATTAATTGAAAAACTTCTTCCAATTTTCCTTCCTTCATTAGTTTTTTTGCCAGTGTTAATTCCTTGGCCTTTGAATTTAACATAGGTTTAAGTTTTTTTATGTCATATTTAATTTTTGTTTATTTTACTTTGAATTTCATATTTACAAACTTGTTAACATAAATTTAAGTGCTTTTCATATTTAATATTATTTTCTCTAATTCTAGAGAAGTCCATTTCTCTCAGCTTAATATCTCAACATTTCGGAGAACGTAGAAATGAGTATGATATTTTCCTTCTTTGAGAATAAAATAGTATTTATTTGTTCCCAGGAAATAAATCTACGTTTATACGATAGTATTTAGGTGGAATTTTCTCTCCGTCTTCCGGTTTCTTTCTTCCTCTCCTTGATATTAGCAATCTATCATTTTCCATCCCTATTAATACTCTTGACACGGTGGATTTGCTTTGTTTTACTAAATGGGAAATTTCTGTAACATTCAATTCATTAAATAGTTTGAGAATTGACCAAAGTTCATAGCGTAGTTCATGTTTATCCATCAATTTGGACCAATTTTCCTCCAAAATTATGTCTTTAGGCGTTTCCTGCTTAATAGTTATATTTTTTAAATTTAGTTTATTACTATCGTTATTATCTTTACTCATTTCAATCCAACATCTCGTAGGATTGTTACTTTTTAATATAGAACAATTACTTTTTAAAATTAATAAGTAAAACGGTACTTTAGTTCTTAAAGTGAAATTTTAACTTTTCTTTTCTAAAAAAATGATCACAACCTTTAAATATAAATCTTTCCCATATATTAGTGATAATGAGCCGTCCCATATAGACCATCTCAATGGGACAGCCCTAAAATTTAATTTTAAAAAATGATATAAAAAAAATCATTAAACGATATTAAGTAGGCGAAAACAATTGAAAAAAAATAATTTTGGTATTTTAGTATTGATGTTATTCCTAATTTTCCCATTACTTCTTACTTTTGATACAAATCGAATTATACTATATACCTCAAGATACAATGAGCTGAGTAATGACACTTTTACTAAACTGAAGAGTTCTCAAACAAATATAGTTTGGTATAGAGTAAGCCAGTCAGTATGGGATGATTATTATAATGCTATTTGGGGTGATGGAACATTCTGGTATACATGTGGGAGTTATGAAAACTTGGATATGATGCATCTGACAGGATGGGATTTGCTCTTAACGAAATGGGATAGTAATGGCAATGTCATCTGGAGCAAAGCGTATGCTGGGGATGGCGAATACACTATAGAACAGGGTACTAACGTATGGGGTTATGGAGGATATATTTACACTTGTGGAATTACAAACAAAGATGGTGATCAGTACGATTTTGTACTAATTAAATGGGATACAGATGGTAATCGTTTATGGGTTGGTACTTGGGGGGGTCCAGGTTATGATGCACCATCTGCAGTTTTCGCAGCAGGGCAATATCTTTATACATGTGGACATACCACAACGGGAGATGCAGATGCTGTACTTGTAACTTGGGATGATACAACCGGAGAAGCTCTAGGGAATACTACTTTTGGAGGACTACACGATGATATCTACTATTCAATGGCAGGATACTATCTTGGTCAATTCACAGGAGGAGCAGTCTACCTCTGTGGAATAACTGGAAGAGGAAGTGGAAACAGTGATTTATTTTTGAAAAAGTATGTTTTTGCTGGTCCATTTCAAGATAGAGGTTGGAAATGGGAGACAGTATGGGCTGGAGATGATGATGACGGAGGACAGGAAATATGGTTGGACGGAAATAGTATCTATACAAGTGGATTTACGAAAAGTGATGGAAATGGAGGTAAAGATCTACTCCTTGTGAAATGGCAGGAAGAAGGTGGTACTGTGAAAGAAGTTTGGAATCAAACTTGGGGGGGAGCACTCGATGATAGTGCATGGTCGCTATGGGGATATGGTAATTATCTCTACACGACTGGTTATACCGACTCTTATGCTGATTCTGATAGTGACCTATTACTCGTGAAATGGGATAATTATGGAAATCAGGTGTGGAATTCCACTTGGGGACCAGTATTTCCACCTGCTATTACAGGTAATGCATATGGAACCAATATAAAGGGTGACTCCAACTATGTCTATACTTGTGGACACATAAATAGTCGCTATGCTTTAATAAAATGGGATGCAAATCCAGAACAGTTAGATTTTCATCTCATTTCACCATCAGAGTATTCAGTGCTTGAAAGCGATACTATAATAAATGTTGACCTGAAAAGTGAATTTGTATTGCTTGAGAGCGTACTTTATCATTGGGATAGTGATCCTAACGAACCATGGTCTGAATCAACTATCATTAAGCTTCCTTCTGAGGATAAAGATCATATCCTTCATGTGTCTGCTACAACTACTACGCCATACATTTCAGACAGTAAATCGTTCACCTTCACAACAGATGATACTAATCCTAGAATAACAATCCAAAGTCCATCAACCAATGAAGTTTGGGATAGTGCGCCAGCATATGACCTCGATATAGATGAACCACACATCGCCCAAAGATGGTACACCTTAAATGATGGACCAAGTCATTATTTTTACAGTAATGCGGGTGTAATCGACCCATCGGCATGGAAAGCTCTTCCAGATGGAGAAGTAACAATTAAATTTTATGTAACTGATACTTTGGGACACTTAGATTCTGAACAAGTGGTGTTACAAAAAGATACACAAGCTGAACAGCGCGAGACAGAGAAAATTATTAGGAATACTATAATTACCGCTTCTGTATCAGGCGTAGTTGGACTTGCGTTCTGGCTTATTAAGCGAAAGCTAGGTAAAAATGAAGATGAAGGAAAACCTGAAAAAAAACGCAAAAAAAAAATAATTAAAAATAATTAAATATCTTTTTTTTAATCAATTTTTAGTTAGGATGATTTTTTTTAAAATCAAAATCTCATCATTTCTTTAGAAGTATATTTATGTGTAAAAAATCTTTTTATAAACTTTTTTTTGATTTTAAAAGTTTGTTTTTTTTCAGTTCAATTATCGCTTTTAGCGGTAATGAGGCATCTAAATAGACAAAGGCATTTTTAGGGTTTAATTCTTGCTCCCTAGCAAGTTTTTCTAATTTTAGCAAATATTCTAACCGTATATCTAAAAACTGTTCATATCGTTCATGATCAAAATACAGTAGATTAAACCATGGTTCATTTTTGCCAGAAAGATATGTGCTATAAATACTTTTTGCTCTATTTATATCCTCTAATTGATCTTCAAAAATGTTTAATAAAGGATCCATAAAATCAAGTAATTTATGAATATTGTAAATAGCATTTCTGAAATTCATAATCTCTGAAATGAAAAATTCACGAAGTTTTTGAGGATCAGTAGGAATTTCAAGTTCACCTATTTCACCTTCAAATTTTGCTTTAAATTCTTCGTTTATACGATAGTATTTTGGCGGGATTTTTTCTCCTTCACCTTCTTTGGTTACACCTCTTCTTGATATAATCAATCCATCCTTTTTCATCCCTATTAATACTCTTGACACGGTAGATTTGCTTTGTTTTACTAAATGGGAAATTTCTGTAACATTCAGTTCATTATATAATTTGAGAATCGCCCAAATTTCATAGCGTAATTCATGCTTGTCGATTAAATTTAGCCAGTCTTCTTCCAGAATTACGTCTTTATACATTTCCTGCTTAGTAGTTATATTTTTTAAATTTAATTTATTTTTGTCGTTATTATCTTTACTCATTTTAATCTAATATCCCGTTGAATTGTAATTTTTTAATATAGAACAATTATTTTTTAAAATTAATAGGTAAAACAGTCTTTTTCATACTTTAAATAAAACTTTGTTTTTTTTTCTCTATAAAGATGATCACAATATTTAAATATAAATCTTTCCCATATATTAATGATGATGAGCCGTCTCATTTTTACCATATTATTGGGATTGCTCAATATCATAATTTAATTAAAAAAAAAGAGTGAAAAAAAAATGGAAAAATTGAAAATAAAAAGAATAGCATTATTAGTAATAGTAATAACAGTCATTTTTAGTTTCATTCCAGCAGCTGTGGCACATAGAGGAAAAGGAAAAATAAAAATTAGACCAATAGAGGATTGGCTAATCGCTAATAATCTTGTGGATGATCAACCAGTGGGTTATATGGTGGATTTTGAGAGAAATCTAGCAATACAACCTCATTTAATTGATCCATCTTATGTTCCATGGGGGTATTACAAGCCACCATTGGACTGTGATTATGATGGATTTGTAGCGGAGAGAATACTAAAAGATAATAAAGTTCTGGTTTCCGTTAATTTGCGTATGAAAGATGCTCCATTTTATGTTTTTATTCCCGCCGGACCTATTCCTGCAGGTACACCAGTACTTTTTGGAGTTATGGATTATATATATCAGTTAAGATTCACAATTGATTTAGATACCCTTGGACCTGATGATTTTGATGAAGATGGAAACATTAAATATATGCCATGGTGGTGGTATGTTTGGGTAACTTTCACCTTAGAATCAGTTTTAATATGTGGTAGTGGATCAGGGGAGTTTGTAAATCCATATGACTCTTGGGAAGTAGGAGAGACAGCAAAAATGCATACAATCCACTATTTGGTTATAGTAGGCGAAGATTATTCCGGGTCGAATCCAAATTATAACCTTTATGGTTTAAATGGAATAACATTAATAGATAACATAATTCTTCATTAGACGCAGAAATAATTTAAATTCCAATATAAGGAGACTATTCAGGATGGTTGAAATCTTAAATCAAACCTATAGAAATGGAGGAAGTTTAGCAAAGTGGCTTCTCGAATGACCACACCTAAACCAATTATCCTCCATTCTATATAATTATTTTTTCATTCTATTATAAAATGTAAAATTGAAAATAAAAAAATATTTGGAGTAAAAAAATGAAAATAAAAACAAAATCGAAACCATTAGTCGCAATTTTAGCATTAGCAATGATTATGGGATTTTTTATTTTTGCTATTGGCACGACCAGAGCAGATTCAGAAGTTATATATGTGGATCCCTCTTGGGATATTACAGGGGATACTGATACAATAGCTATCCAAAATGCTTTTGATGCCGCATCTTCCGCAGGATCAGGAAGTAGTATCATTCTAGGAGAAGGGATCTTTTATATCAAAAATACAATCTATATAACTGATTTTGACGGAATTTTTAAAGGTCAAGGAAAAGGTAAGACAATCGTTGTAAATGAGCATTCTGACAGCGATCCATTCCCCGCAGACCCCTATCCAGATTTTTTTGTTTTTCACTTGGAAAGTATTGGAACTAATCCAGAGGTTCCAGCAAAGCTTGAAGTTGCAGATATCACATTTAAGGCTATTGGTAAAACGGAGTTATGGGATTCTTGGCCTTGGGCTTACAATATGGACGAATCTTTTTACTCTATTATAGGTATTGAACAATATTTGGGAGAATATTTTTATAATGTAAAATTAGATGGAATTGAAATTTTAGGAGAATACTATATCAATTCTTGGGGACAATCTGTGCCAAATATTCTTGAACCTATAACATTGTGGACACCACATGCAATATCAGGCGATATTTCTATTAGTGATTGCTACATAGCAAATAGTTTCCAACCCATTGCAATATACGGTTTAACGAATTCGATTATTGATATTTCTTACAATACTTTTGAAAATTCTTTAATTAGGGGCACAACAATTGTCAATTGTCAATATACTAATGCTAAAATTTCTCGTAACATCGGGATAAACAGCGGAATTATTGGAACCTATGGAACGCCATTTACTTATTCAAATAATTATCTAATCGAGCATAATAAGGCTACTAATCCAGTAGATGGCTGGACTGCTGCCGTCGAAATATATGACTATACTTTCTTAGAGCAAAACTATGTGGTAACTCATAATGAACTTTACAGTGAAGATTCATTTTATGGGCCTGGGTTATGGATTGATGGTGGTAAGAGTGTTTTAATAGCTAATAATAAAATAAAAGGAACAGGTCCTTTTGGGATGGCCGTTGGAGTGTACGAGCCTACGGATGGAATAATGATCATTGGCAATAATTTCCAAGGATGGGAAGTTGCAGATTATAACGGTATGTGGGGGTTCGTTCCGGGAATAGCCCCTATTTGGTTAGGCGGAGCCTCCGCAAATTGCATTGTTTTAGGTCATGCTAATGACATGGTTGCAGATTATGGCACAAATAACATTTTAATAGGTGTGAGTAAAATTCAAGGGCCTGTAATAGGTCAAGAGATTCAAGAAGCAATGGAGCAGAAGAAGGAATTAATGAAATATTTTTAAATATGGAAAAAGGAGGACTCAGTTTAGAAAAATGGCTTCTCGAATGACCACACCTAAACCAATTATCCTCCATTCTATATTACTTTTTTCTTATTTTTAAATTTTGTTATTCATATTTTTGTTTTTCTTGTTTTTTCAATTCAAATATAGATTTTAGCGGTAATGAAAAATCGAAATAAATGAATGCGCTATTGGTATCCAATTTATGTTCCCTTGCAAGCTTTTCTAACTTTAGCATATATTCTAACCGTATATCGAAAAATTTTTCATAGCATTCTTCATCTAAATATATGAGATTAAACCACGGTCGTGATATATTTAACCAATACTTAGCATATATCTGTTTAGCTTCTTCAATATCATCCAAATTATCCTTCAAGTGATTTAATAAAGGATTTAAATAATCGAGTAATTTTTTGCCATTATAAATTGCCTTCTGATAATTTGTAAGCTCATATTCATAGAAGTTTAGAAGTTTTTGGGGATCATTCGAAGAAAGTATATCCTCAAAATCTGGCACCTCCTCCTGAATTTCAGGATTAATACGATAATATTTTGCAGGAATCTTTCCTTCTTTTAATAAATTTTCTTTCCTCGAGAGTACGAGCCCATCTTCCTCCATACTTCGTAAAACTCTTGATAGCGTAGATTTGTTTCTTTTTGTTAATTTAGCTATGTCAGATACGTGTTTCTCATGATAAATTTGTAGAATCATCCAAACATCATACCGTAAGGGGTGTTTATCTATTAATTCTTCCCAAGATTCCTCTGTACTTGGAAAAAAAGTTTTTATTTCTTTTTTTATCGACATTACCTACCCATCCTTTATCTGATTTTTTCTTTTTTTCTTTCCTTTATGAATAAAAATATTTCTGTTCCTTAATAACAAATTGTACGGCCTTATATTTATTCTTTCTTATAAAATGAATATTTATAATTTAATTTTTGATCATAAGATTTATATATGGATCGTTGCATATTTTTTAATTAATGCAACTAACCCGTTGCATAATATTTAAATCAATGCAACTAAAGTGTTGTATAATTTATAAAATAATAGAAAAAAAAGTGCGAAAAATATGAAAAAAAGTACAAAATCAACTTTTATTCTAGTACTAATGACATTAGGAGTTACATTAGGATTCCTAGCTTTTGTAGTTCAACCTGCAAGTACGTGGTCCCGGCCAAAAACTTTTCTTGTGTCTCCTTCTGGTGGAGATGATACTGCCAACATCCAGGCTGCATTCAATGATGCTATCGCAACAGGACAGGGATGTATAGTCCAACTTACTGCTGGACAATTTTATGCGAATAATATTATCGTTCAGAACTTTAATGGTGTATTTAAAGGAGCAGGTATGGATTTAACTAAAATTGATACTTTACGTGGATTGAATCCGAGTCTCGCGGGGATAGAACTAATCCAAACTGATCCTGAGGATCCGTCTACTCTTTATCCTTTCTCTATTTGGTTTCTTTTTGAAGACTGTGATATTAAGATTTGTGATTTGACCTTTGAAATCACGGCACTCGATCCAGCTTATCCCTGGCAAACATTTTATGAGACATCTACTGCGGTTAGTAATATAGTAAGAATAGCAGGGCACTCAAACTCACTATTTAAATCTGTTAAGTTTAAAGGGCATAACGGTAATGCTCAGGGCAATGTTATTGGTGGTCGAGAATATCTTAATGAGCCTGGTGGTTTCATGATTTCTGCTGATCCAGTATATGGGAAACATAGAATAATTTCTTGTTCATTTGAAGATACTATGACGAGTTTTGTGGTAGCTGGTTTATTAGATGGAAAATTAAGCTTCATAAACAATAAGCTTAATTCTGTTTCAGTCGGTATACAATTAATTGATAATTTTGGTTCCATTTTAGAATTTTCCTATAATGAACTTTCTTCCTGCGTTGAGGGAGTATTTATCTTGCATGGAGATATTCCCCTTATTGGAGTAGAGCCTGATGTTTATCAGCAACTTGGCTCGTATCGAATTAGGCATAATACTATCCAAGCACTAGTCGCTGGTATTGAAATAATGGATTTTGATACCTTATTTTATGAACGGGATACCACAATTAAAGCAAAGATTTATCACAACGATATAATCATGGAAGAGGATAGTTTTGCTGGGATATATGGATTTTGGGTACATGATGTTCAAGTCATATGTAATGAATTTACAGGTCTAGGGTTAGCAGGAATCTGTATCGGAATAGATGACTGGCCCGGTTTATGGGCTCCATGTACTAATTGGTTTATGATAGGAAACGATATGACCAATTTCCAAGCTGACATGGCTCCCATCTGGCTTGGACCTGGAAGCAGTAATTGCTATGTTATTGGGCGAAATACAGCCAACACAGTATTAGATGAGGGTACCGATAATCACATATGGGATCTGCCACCATGGTGGTATTAATATTGATTCCATAATAGCAATGGATAATTGAAAAATTAACTAAAAATTTACAAATGGGAGGAATGAGTTTAGATAAATGGCTTCTCAATTAACCACACCTAAACCAACTATCTTCCTATATATTCTTTTTTTTTATTATTAAATTTTACTCTAAACTTCTAAAGTTCAAATAATTAGCGATTAATTAGTAATTTCTATTGAATCTCTTTCATAATTAATATCAATCGAGAATTTGAAAAAATTTTATTGTGTAGAAATCTGTTTTTTCAAAAAGAAACGTAATTGGAACATTCGCAGCAATTGCTCATCCAACCGGGCAAAGTCCATACGTTTATCAATAGTAATTCTTGATTGTTTTAAATCTTCCCATCTACTTAATTGTTTAGCCAATTCCTCTTGCTCATTAGAAACTCTTATGCCCAATCTGCTAAATCCACATTTTTCGCATATGTGCTGGGCTTGAGTCAAAGATCGTTGGGCTTTTTTTAAATCCAAGATTAATAAAAACATTTTTGACTGGAATAAATAAATTTCAGCTAAATACCAATAAATGTTTTGATTCTCAACAATATCCAATATTTGGGTAATATAGTATTGTAATTCGTCCACTACTTTCAGATCATTAGATTCACGTAGTTCAATTAAGAGTATATCACAAAGGTGAAGAAGAACATGAATTCTAATGTCCCACCAAACGATTTCTTCTTCAACAAACTGCAGAAATAATTTTTTAGCTTTTACTCGATCATTCGCTTTAGGACTAATTTTTAACATCAGTATTTCGTCCATACGATAAATAGCATCATTTAGCTTGCTTTTTTCTTGATCTATATACAATTTCATACGATTAAAATATCGTTGGGCTTGTTCATAAGAGTTCATATGGATAGCTAATTCAATCAGAGAGTCTAGAACGGTAATAATCATCCCAATGTTATTTATCTTCTCAAAACCGATCAGACTTCTCTCAATACAATCAAATGCACGAATTAAATCATTCTGTTGGTAATAGGTAAGTCCCATATTATTAAGAAACATTGGAATTAAGTATTTATCATTTAACTCCTCGGCAAAAGCCAAACCTCGCTTAATACATTCCAAAGCTGCTTCCAACTCTCCGTTATACGATGAAGTGATCTGAATACCGATATAAAGATGGGGTATATTCCTGTTAAAACCATTTTCTTCAAGTATTAACCCCCTCTCATAATATCCATGAGCTCGTTCAAATTCACCCTTAAATAGATAAATAATTCCAAGTTGAGTAAGAGACCGAGCGATATCTTGTTTGTAGCCCAATCCTTCTTGCAACTTTAAAGATTGCTTCAAGAATTGTAGGGATAAATCTAATTCACCTTTTTCCGAGTGAAAAAAACCTTTAAGGTATGCAATAGATGCCTTCCTTCGCATCAGCTCTTTTGACGGTTCTTGAGTAATAAGTTTGAGCAGACTTTCGCTTCTATCAATTATTTCAAAGCTTTTATCTAATTTTCCAAGAAAAAGTAATGCTTCAGCTATTTCAATAGATGCGTCAAAGGATAGGAGAAGATTTCCCATTCTTTTGCTCTCTTGATATACTTGTTTAGCAAGCTTGAGGGCATCTTCATCTTGTCCCAATCTATTTAAACATGTGCTCTTGAGGAGTTGGCAGGCAAGTTTTTCTTGAGGAGGAAGATTAGCCTTTTCCTCAAGATTATTTAATAGTTGGAGGGCTTCCTTGTACTTTCCCTCATTTTTAAGTAGTTCTGCCTTATTTAATTTCTTATTCTTTGAAAACTGCATTTATTTGAGATAATGACAAAATTTCGGATCTCATAATTTCTAGGATTAATAAAAAATAGGACGTACTTGTATAAAAATTATTTTTTCTACTAAGCTTAAAAAATCAAATTAATACTCTCTTAGGGTTAATTCGTTTTTTAGAAACGATTCTAATTTGACATTACACGCAATAAATGGAAATTTTACTTCTATTGATAAATCTTTATTAATTTCTTCTCCATCTAAAGAAAAGATTTTACCTCCCGCTTCTTTTAATATTAAAAAACCTGCAGCTACATCTACTAGTCGGTTAGTTTCTCTCAAATTAATAAAGGCTTCCATGCTGCCACTTGCTATTTGACATAAAGTTAAAGCAGTGCTTCCTAAGATTCTGATTCGATAAAATCTTCTTATTAATGAAGCTAGTTCCTTTAAGCTTTTCATTAAATTTTTCATCGGAAGGTTTAATTCAAAAAAACACTTTTGTGTAATATCCAAATCAGAAACATGAATCTGTGCACTATTAAAATAAGCTCCTTTTCCTTTTTCAGCCCAATATATCTCTCTTGTATTTAGATTAAGAACTACTGCTCTTATTATATCATTCATTTTGTTCCCAATTGCGTATGCTATGGATACAGAACAATAGGGAACACCTCTTACAGCATTATTTGACCCATCAAGGGGATCAATTATAAGTACCTGCTGATTTGTTTTTGCTTGATGTTCATTTCCAATGTATTTCTCTCCAATTTCTTCACTAATTAATAAACAATTTACCTTATCTTTTGTTAGAGACTGAATAATTATTTCTTCAGCAACCTGATCAATGTACATTGTCATATCCCCTCCTGCCCCTCTCTCAGATTTTACTGATGCCTCTTTTCGACCCAGAAGTGGATGTACCGCGTCATAAACTTTTAAAGCAAGCTGTTTTAAATAAACAATAGTGAATTCCATAGAAATCATAAAAATCTATAATTATTAAACTAAATTTGAGAAAAAAATTAACATTTACCTTATTTATTGATTTTCAATATAGTTTTAAGGTATTTGAAGCCATTATCTTATGATCTTGTTTCTTTCAATAATCCACTTATCTACTACAAAATTTTGATATGTGTCCTTGTCATCTACAGCATATAAAGAATGAATTGTGGATTTAGGAATCCAAAACTCTTCTCCAGTATCTAGCATAATTAAGAGCGCTTTTGGACTTTCTACTTTTACTTTTGCTTTCACTTCTACTGTATCAACAGAAACCCCAAATTCAGTGGTTTCAACAACCTGTAATCCATCTCTAGCGGTTATATGCTCTGAAAATAAACTATATTCTGTTTCTTCATCAACTTTCTCTTCTTTCTTTTTAGATTCGAACGGACCGCTTGTTGCGAACTCAATTTTTTCTTGTAATAAATGTTCTAATAATAGCGTCATGAAATTTATATTTGGAAATCGTAGTTTTTTTGTGTAATTACCAATTTTAATTTTAAGCACTTGACGCGATTCATCTTCCCACCCCACGTAGATTTCAGTTTTTCGCTCTCTAAAGACATGATACCCTCTCCAGTTAGCACTTTTTCTTCTAAGTACTTCCAAAAAGCAGATAATCTCTTCAATTGAAATCTTTACTGTTTTACCTTCACTCTTGCTTGGGATTTCCCAAGTCCCATCATCTTTTCTATTTATACAGCTTATAAAGATATAAGGAACCGTTTTAGCTGGACTTGTTATAATTATACTCGATTTTTGTCCGTAAAAAGTCTTAGTATGAAAGTCTGCCATTATAACCCATTTTGAGAATAAATTTACAAATTAACGCTAAAATACTTATTTAAGTTATAATAATTAATTGATTTAAATATAGTTGCTTAAATCAAATCCTTAATAATAAGAGATTTTTTCTCTTTTTTAGGAGTATATAATACTACTTGTGTAGAAAATAATAAGGAAGTTAATACGCTAGGCAACCAAAATAACCAAGAAAACGAGTAAGTTATCAGAAAAAATAGAATTAAGTTTTTATTCCCGATGTCCTTTATCTCAACTATACTTCTATCGTCCATGTACTATAATTCGAATAACTTTGGAAACTTAAATAATATTCGACAGACTGACCGTATTACCAATGATGTAATATTTAAGAAGATAAACAGATAAAATTAGAAATCAACAATATAAAAAATAGAAAAAGAAATTCACATTAGCTCTATTTCAACTAGAACTGATTCAGGGATTTGTATTTTCATAATTAAATGCATACTTCGTTCATTAGCAATAATTTCAAATAATCTTTTATGAATCCGCATTTCATATTTAGCCCAATGGAGTGTGCCTTGACCGGAAACATTTTTCATGACTGGAACTTTCAAGTGTTTAGTAGGTAATGGGATTGGGCCGTGTTTTTTTATTCCCTGGTTTTTACATACACTCTCAATTTGTTCACATACTGAATTTAGTGATTCTAGAGTAGTGGAACTCAAGCGGATCCTAGCTTTCTGCACTTTACCCAGTTCTCCTTTAGATTAATGATTATTTTAATTCTAATTAGTAATCGTATGAACGATAATTGTTTGTAAAATAAATATTTTATCATATAAAACTTAAAAATTAATTCATTAAAAATTAAGTAAATTCTAAAAGGAACTTATTACCTAAGTTCACATTATTTAGATATTTTTGAGCAACTTTCAAAGATTTAAGTGCTTGATCTCTTGGCGTTATTGGTAAATCTCGCATTTGATAATCACCATGAAACACTAAAAGGCTGTAGGGAATCTCAGGATTTATCTCACTTATAAAATTTGCTATTAACTCAACTTCTTCATGGTTGACATAACCTGGAACCATTAATGTACAACCGCTTAATTCTGGCATATCATCTCCTCGGGTTCCAAAATAATTTTTAGCCAAAAATTTGAAATTTTCAAGAGTTCTGGTATTACTGATACCACATAATGCTAAATTTAATTTCTCATCAAAGCTTTTTAAATCAAATTTTATATTTCCGCCCGTTTTTATTGCGATTCTCATGCATTTTTCTACTAAATCTTGTCTTCCACTTCCATTCCATTCCCAACATATACGCATTATCCTTTTAGGATCCTGCTTTTCGATTTTCTTTAATATTAATTCTGCCAAGCTTATAGTAAATGGTAATTGCGCTTCGGGTGTTCCTCCAAAATAACATAAACAAGTAATTTTTTTATTTTTTACTATTTGGTTTGCTAAGGTATCAGCTTCTAACAGATTTCTCTTAGAAAAATTTTTATGAGACCAATTTTGACAGAAGAGACACGAAAACGAGCAACCATATAAAAATGCTGCATATGAATAAGTGCCAAATTCCGGTTCATTGTAATCAGAAAAATCTGGATATCCCCGTGAAGTACCTGCTGGACAGAACCATGCATTACAGCAATTTGTGGGATTCGCATCAATGTATCCATGAATGTATCCTTTGGATCTAGAAGGAAATGGTAATTCGCCTGTTTCTTTCTTTGAAATATTTCTTAACCCACAATAGCTCATATCATCTTTAGATAAAATGCACTCGTTAATACAATAATTACATTTCAATTGAATATCTAAACCTTCTGCTTTGGGAGGTTTTGCAGGCAAACCAACGAGTTTTCTCACTTGAGTATGAACTGATAAGATATGGAATTTAATGCTTTCCCAGTTTTTATTTAAAATACAATTCCTACATACTTGAAGTATTTCTGAAATTAATTTATCTTTCTTTCCACAGAATTTGCATTCTCCTATGATATATCACCAGCTCTTTAATAATAGAAAAGTTTGACCCCTCATCTGTTTTGGATTCTGCTTAATCATAAATCCATTAAACCCATTATCAGTAAATGAAGACCTGAAAAGATTCAATTCTTCCTCATTGTTTGGGTAGAATTCAATAATCATCCTTCCATTTGATTTTAATATTCTTTTTAAAGATTTAGCTGTATTATTTACAGTTTTGTTTCTGTCTTTATAATCTTTTTTTTCATGCAATATGAAATTGTATGCTGAAATAGAAATTATATGATTAATTGATTTAGACCTTATCGGTAAATATTTCATATCCGCAAGAATAAAATATAGATTCGAACCATTTTCTAGGTGAGATATTTTGGATTTAGCTTTTATAAGCATGTCAAACAAAAGATCTACACCAATAACTTTTAAACCTGAGTCTATTAATATTTCAGAAGAAAAACCAGTTCCACACCCTAAGTCAAGAACCAAATAAGGCTTTTTGTCCAAAACATCTTTTTTTCCTACATTGTCCAATTTTTCATCAAATAAATATTGCAAACATAACAATGTAGTTTTTTTTTGATTTCTTTCCATCCATTTTGAATTGTCATATTCATAGGATTTTTCACCTAAATAAGAATTTGGAAATTCTGGAAGTTTGTTTTTCCGCGTCATATAGGATCAAATATATGAAAATCAGATAAACTATTTAAATACAAAAATGAATATATAATAATTAAAAATTTTAATGATACCAAATAAATTAAGACAAATTAAAATTTAACATTTAAGATCGGAAGTAAAATGGCTGAGAAAAAGACAATACTCGTCGTTGATGACGAGCCCGATATTGTAAACCTTACACAAAAATTTTTGGAGCTAGAAAATTATGATACTATTACTTGTAATAATGGGAAAGAGGCTCTAAAGATTGTAGAAGAGAAGTATCCCGAAATTGTTTTAATTTTGCTTGATGTTATGATGCCTGGGCTTTCTGGTTGGGAGGTACTCCAGAATTTGAAGGGTAATGATCTTTTTAAAGATATTCTTGTTGTACTTTTTACTGTTAAGAGTTTTAACGAAGATATTCAAAAAGGAAAGGCTTTAGGGGCAGATGGATATATTACTAAACCTTTTTCTGGAAATGATTTATTAAAATATGTTAAAAAACTTTTAAAAGAAAAGGGCATACTTTAAAATTCAACCTTTTTCTTTCTTATTATTTTCTTTTGTTTATTTACCATAAATTAATTGATATTCTAGATTAGATAAGTAAAGTATATCCATATGAATACAATTGAAATTAGAAACAATATGCAGAATGATTTTCTAATATTATGCCCAATGTGAGATCTTGGCTTTCTTCCTTCCCGATCTAATAACTTCGGAAATATACTGGAGTCGTGTGGCTCAATTTGGTACCAATATGCTGTGGAAGACCAATCATCCTTCCTGTGGTTATCATGCCCATGCTCTATTGAGACGACAATTTTTTTATTGAAATAGACTGGATCTTCTATATGATAACGATAATAAGAAATCTTACCCCACCAATTAAGACCCCCTCCTAAAATAGTACCATGGTACGGTGCAGAATATTTCTTTTGTTGCGACCATGATTGATTCACATAATCCTCTGTTCCAGTTCCATATAAAGTTGGAATCTCTTTATCTACATCATCATCGATAAAAATCTGGTCATCTCCTTCTCCTGGCCAATTGAGATAGTAAGGTAAGGAAGTAATGTTGTCTATGTCTAAATGACACCCTACATAATGCCCTTTTCCTTTTGCTTTAAGAATTTTATAGTTAAATTTTAATGGTTCTGTATTATTTCCAAGAAACTGGAAACTTTTTGGCTTTGATCTTTTATACTTTTTCCCCGTTACAACATCCAATTTTTTTGTTTCTGGAGGATTTTCTCTGTGCCATTGAGCGTGAAATCTTCCAAAATCGTTTTCATTTTCAAATCCATCTTCATAAATTTCATAATCAATATAATAATAGAATGTCAATTTTTTCGAACTGTCATTTTCAATAGTAATTTTAAAACCCGATGAAAAGGGCATTGGCCACCAGCAATTAAACCCCCTACCTGATCTAGGGCTCATTTGTAAAGGTAAAGAAACAAAATTCTTATGCTTTGCATGGCCTAATCCAAAAAAATCGCCTAATGGAACCTCTACACTAGGATTGTTTTCTTGTTCGCCATCCCAATACATTCTAATTATTATGTCTCTTAAGTAATGTTTTGCTCTACACCAAGAGGTGCACCAAATATGTTTAATACTCCCACTGCCCTTATCTTCAGCAATGATTACTTTTTCACCAGATTCTATCTTAAGCCAATCAAAATTTCCACCAGTTTTGTCATAACTAGATATTCTTTTTCTTTTTACTGAATCGGGTCTTATTTTTGCAATATTATTTAAGTTTAATCGTCCAATTTTCATAAATATTCATCTAAAATTTTATTTTTTATTGCATTAAGGTTTAAATTTTTAAATAATATTACTGAATTTGTCTTATAAATAAGTTTAATATTATTCATCAATTAAAAAAAGGTAATTGAATTGAATTCTAAACCATTAAATATAGTGGCTATATTTGCTCATCCCGATGACGTAACTTTTTTTAGTGCGGGAACCTTAGCTAAATGGGCGGAAGAAGGGCATAATATTTATGCTCTATGTTGTACAAATGGAAATCTTGGAACTCTAAGAACTGATTTAACTAAAGAAGATGTTGCAAAAATGCGAGAAAAAGAATTAAAAGAAGCAAATATAATACTTGGAATTAAAGAAACGATATTGTTAAACTATCCGGACGGAGGATTCATACCCGGGCAAGAATTAAGAGAAAAACTTATCTACTTTATTAGAAAGCTACGCGCTGACCGAGTAATGACTTTTGATCCTTGGGTTCCTTACGAAGTGCATCCAGATCATGTAGTTGTTGGAAGAATGGCATCAGAAGCAGGTGCCTTTGCAGCATTTCCATTATTATATTCTAATCATATAAAGGGGGATATAAAACCATATTCTTGTTCTGAAGTATGGTTTATGGGATTATTGGGACATTATCCTAATAGTTTTGTAGACATTTCTTCTACAATTGAAAAGAAAGTTGAAGCAGCACTGAAATTCGAGGCTACTCTAACACTGTTAGCTCGATTCTTTGCGCCAGATATTGATCCTGCAAATGTTTCGCCAGAAGATTTAAAGAAGTTATCAAAATATGCAAACCAATTATTAAGATCAATAGCATCCACGATAGGGAAAAAGGCCAATATAAAAGCAGCTGAAGCATTCTACATGCAAAAAGTATTACCTGGGCACTTTGATAACTTTGTAGAATTAATGAATGAAATGTTAGGAAATCCTTCTGAAGCACCAAAGATATATTAAATTTAACTTTACATTTTCTATTCTTTATGATTTATTATGAAAATTTTTAAATAATCTGAAGAATCTAAAAATAATTATTTAATATTTTAATTACATAAAAAACGTGAAATAAATTGGTTATAGAAGCAGAAAGTGATAAAATTCCTTTCTTTAAACAATACTTCTCAGTAGCTATATTAGTGGCTAACGTAATCGTATTTATTTGGCAATTATTGGACCCTACTGGTCAGATGCAGATTGAAAATTACGCATTTGTTCCCGCAGAATTTTTTGCGGGGCAGAAATTGTGGACCCTAATTACTTCGATGTTTATGCACGGTGATATTGTACATATAATCATGAATATGTGGTTTTTTATCATAATAACTGATAATTGTGAACATGCTATGGGCCATGTCTTATACTTTATTACCTATTTAGTTTCAGGGTTATGCGGTAGTTTACTTCACGCTCTAAGTACACTTATTATACCTGTCTGGGGACCAATTTTAGCAGACATCCCCTCACTAGGGGCTTCTGGAGCAATATTCGGGCTCATGGGCGTTTATCTAATTCTTTATCCTGGCAATAAATTTTATCTTCCATCCGCAACAGGGACTTCAATGCGAAAAGTAAGTGCGGGTTATTTTATAATAACATACTTTATAGCAGAGTTATCTTATGCTATTTATTCGATCTATGCTCCTTTTGGTTCCCAAACCGCACACTTCGCTCACGTGGGCGGCTTTATAGCGGGTGCTATAATAGCGGGGATATTCAAGGGTGTAAAAGGCACATCGTATAAGAAGAAACCGAAATCCTAATTTCATTCCATAAATTTTCTTTTTTTAATAAAATTGATTTTTTATAAAGTTTTTTCAATTATGAGTTATTTAAAACCTTAACAGTTTAAATACTAATAGTTGAATCATAATGCCAACGAATATTGTTGTTATTGGAATGGGTTATGTTGGAATTCCCATGGCTGCTATTCTAGCAGATGTTGAGGATTTTTTTGTTACGGGAATTCAGCGAAAATCTCAAAGATCGGGGTGGAAAATTGATTGGCTTAATAGTGGAAAGAACCCCTTTGAAGGAGAGGAGCCTGGATTAGATGAATTACTTTCTAGAGTAATAAAGAATAAGAAATTTCATGTAACTGACAGTTATGATGCTTGTAATAATGCAGATTTTATTTTAATTGACGTACAAACACCTGTTGAGATTGAGGATAAAATCCCCAGATATGAATCACTTATAGAAGTCTCTGAGAAAATATCCAAACACATGAGAAAAGGTGTAACGATAATTATTGAATCAACTGTTGCTCCTGGAACAACCAATAACATTGTACAACCAATACTGGAAGACGGAAGTGGATTAAAAAGGGGTGAGGATTTTTATTTAGTTTTTTCTTTTGAACGTGTTATGCCCGGTAAACTATTAGAATTTATTACTGATATCCCTCGTGTGATTGGCGGGGGTTGTAAAGAAGCAAATGAAAGAGCTAAAATTCTATATGGTAAAATTGTTAAAGAAGAACTACACATAACCGATACACTTACAGCAGAATTAACTAAATGTATCGAAAATGCTTATAGAGATGTGAATATAGCCTTTGCAAATGAAATGGCATTATTATGTGAAGATTTTAGTAGGAATATCTTTGAAATTATTGAATTAATAAATCAAAGAGAGGATAGAATGATGCATTATCCTGGATCTGGAGTTGGAGGCCATTGCCTCCAAAAGGATCCATGGTTATTGTTGTATGGATATGATAAATATACCCAACGTAAGCATAAATCGAAGATGAAAATTATCCCTGATTCTAGAGATTTAAATGATTATATGCCTAAACATATGGTAGAATTAATGGAGAATGCCCTTGAAGAAGTAGGAAAATCGATCGATAATATAAAAGTTGTTCTATTAGGAGTGTCATATAAAGCAAATACAGATGATATTCGCAATACTCCAACAGAACATATAGTAAAAACTTTAACGAGTAAATATCACTCACATAATATTATGTATATTGCCCATGATCCTTATGTTAAATCAAAAGATTATAATTTAACAGATTTCACCACCGATTTTAATGAAGCAATATCTGAAGCGGATGTTTTAATCTTTACTACAAACCATAAGCAATATTATGATATTGATTTGGATGATCTAAAAAGAAAAGTAAAAACACCTATTATTATCGATGGCAGGAATATCTTTAATAAAAAAATAGTTGAAAGAAAGGGATTTATATATCGAAAAGTTGGGGAAGGAGCAAATAATCCGTTTTAAGATTTAAATCTTTTTTTAAAAATAAAAAAATTCAATATTGTTATTATCTCAAGTCCTCACAAGACTTACAAGATTAGATTCTAACATTTTTTAACTTAATCTTTGAGATTTTTTTTTGAATTTATCTTCTTTTCATTTCGCCTTTTTTTTATATTTCTGAAACTTGCAATGATGGAATCGATGATTACTCATCCTGAACAATAGTTATCATCAGGTTCCGATTCTTCTATTCTATATTTCCAATCTGACATTTTTGAATTTAATTTCTAAAATTATTATATTAAATAAGAAAATGATGTTATAAAAGAATATTTATTATCAATAATAATTTTAGAAATATACTAAAGTCTTGAAATATTTTTGACATAAAAGGTATAAATATTAGCGCGTTTCATCATGGGGATTAAAAATGAACTATCTGAATTGAGAAAAAGTATAGATAAAATGGCTGAGGAATTACGTGAAACAAATAAAGCAATAAGAGAGTCATTACAGTTAACTTCTGATACAATTAAAGAAATGAGTAAAAATTTCTCGAAAACTCTTGAAGAATCACTTAAAATCATGCGAGATATGAAAATCCAGATGGATATTAAAGATACTATATTCAAAACTCTTGGATTTGACTCTTTCTTAAAGAAGAAAAAGTAAGTTGTAACTTTTTCTTCTAAATTTTTTGAGTTTTGCAGTATAAGGCAATTTCTACGCATTCTGCTTATTCCTAATAACAAAATACAATATTACAAGTGATATTAAGTAAATAATAGTAATAAGAAACCATAAGGTAAAATCTAACATATTCTGTTCAATTATTCCCATTATGGCTTTATATATAAAAAATATACTCAAAAGGCTCAATAGAGTTATTCGAGATCTTAGTTGATTATTCATAATATACAATATACTTTAATGTGGTTATTAAATAAAATAATTTTTAAAATTAAAAATATAATACACAATATCGAATTAAGTTTTTATTTTGAGAAAAGATGTCTAAAACTCCGCCTTTTTGTTATATCTGTGGAAAAAGTTGTGAAGATCTTCTCAACGAATGCTATTACTGTATCTGTGACATAACCATCTGTACTGATTGTATAAATTCAGTTAAAAAAAATGAAACAACTTGGATTTGTCCTCATTGTCATGAGGAACAAAATACAGAAAAAAGCAAATTATTTCGAACTTAAATTAATTTTATTTCCGTTACTTAAATATAAGGGAATAGAAGTAAATCTAGCCAATGATGAAAAAATCTAATATGATTTAAAGTCTATAAACATGAGATAATCTAGGAAGTCTGAGGCTTTTCTTTTAAATCTCAAATAGATATAAACAATTATAAACTTTCTAAATTTCTATTTATTTAATTAAATCATTATAAATTTTAATTTAGCATGACTAAAATTTCAAAAGTTTTAGAAATTAATAATTGTAATAATGAAATTCTTGTTAAAGCAATTTATAAAGCAAAGTTTTGGGAAGAAATTAAACCAACTAAGAAATTAGAAGCAGAATTTATCGCTCCTAATGTATTATATACTAATGTGTATGATGAAATCAATGTTATTAAGGTTCCAATAGAAATGGAAGGTGAATTAGTGCTAATTGATAAAGGCGAGGAGCAAAATAAAGGTAGACTGATTGAATTTAATGTGAGAAATAATAAAGATGTCAAAGATCTGGAGGGAAGGCTAAGAATTAAAGCAGTATCTCCCACTAAATCCAAAATTGGAGTATTTATCGAAAATTTTAATTTAAGCAGTGATTTTCTTAATTTAATAGGTGGAGCCGCTGATCTCACATTGCAAATGAAGATAACAGATATGCTAAGAAATTTAGAAAAATATTGTAAAAGTAAGAAACTCGAAGAATTATTATAAAAAAATTAATGTTCGATTACCAAAGAAATTTATTAATAAAGAGTTTTAATTTACTTAGAGATAACATCTGATAATTTGGGTTAAAGATGAATATATGGGTTTTAGATTCTCAAAGTGGAATAACTTTATTATATAAACCATATTTAGATTTAGCTTTAAATGAAGATCTAATTTCTGGTTTATTGACAGCAATAAACCAATTTACCGTGTTTGAATTAAAGCAAGTAATTGAAAGCATTGATATGTCAGGACTTAGATGGGTTTATTTGGAAAATACTGAATTAGATTTACTTTTTATAGCCGCTGCAGAGAAAGATGTGAATTCTGACATTTTGAAAGCACGTTTACGCATAATTATGCAAACTTTTATACAGGAATATGCTCAAGACAAGGAAGAGTGGAAAGCATTATGGAAAGGTAATACGGATCTCTTTAATCCTTTTAAAGACGTGATAGATGAATATTATACACAGTGGTTGACAGCTGAGAATATTTCTGCTCTTGCCGAATATTTTGATATATTAGGAGTGTTCCAACAAATTTTAAACCTATTGATCAATGTTATCGAAGCACATTTCCAGTCTAATAACAAGGAGAGAATATATAAGCGTATTGAAAATATGTTTGAGCATTACTTAAATCACGAGTATGTACAACAAAATCCGGAATTATGTAAATTTTCTTTTAATAGAGCTACAGGTATTAATATTATTAGCATTGATCCCAAAAATGTTGATATGATTATAGTCGAGAAGCAGATTGTAAATTTAATCAGAAGAGTTGTAGAAATGATTAAATCAGAAGTAGGATATCAAAAAAGTCTGAAATATTTTATTGATGAAAATATTTTTGATTATTTAGTATCGAATTTATCTCTGTTAAATGAATTAAATTTATTTAAATTCCTCTTACAACTATTCTTATTGAATAAGTAAAATTTATCAAGATTTATTAAAAGCTATTTATTAACATTATTATTAATAATCTAATTTCCATAGTTATTGAATAAATGAATCTTCCAGTTCTAATCATTCTATTCGCACTGTTTATATTGATTATATTAAGCTATTCAATCAAGAATTTAGATTTTGTAGCGATTTCTTTATTATGCATGTTTATTGGAGCTACAATCACATTTGTATTTTTAGATATTCAATTTACAGAATTTATCCAAATGATAGAATGGGAAGCAATTATTATTATTCTTAGTATGAGTTTAATAACAAAAGTAGCTCAAGATTCAAATATTTTAGAATTCGTTGCGGTTAAATTGTTTAAACTATCAAGAGGAAACCAAAGAACTTTTCTTTATCTGTTATGTCTCATTACTACTTTGTTAGCGGCTATTATTACTGATGTAGTGGTAGTTTTGATTTTGGCTCCAGTTGTAGTTAGGTTATGCCATTTTTTAAAAATTAGGGCGGGAACCTATTTATTGGGGATGACAATCTGTATAAATATTGGTTCTATGATTACTCCATTCTCAAGCGGAGAAAATATTATCATCTCTACATATAACTGGGCTTCACCGGTTCCTGATTTGAGTACACTATATTTTATTCAATATTATTGGATATACTCCTTTTTGTTATTATTTCTAACAATTTTTCTAATAGATAGATTTATTTTATCAAAAGAACCAAAAATTGAAGACCAACAGAAGCAATTCGTATTAGAATTAGTAGATGCTGATATAATGATAAAAAATAAAAAATATTTCTATTTTAATAGTATCGCAATAATTATAACAATAAGCCTTTTTGCAATTTTACCACTTCTTTATTTAACAGCTATCATAGCGGCATTAATACTAGTCATTGTCAATAAAAGATTTATAAAAAAACCAATGGGAGAATTACTTAGAGATATTGAGTGGGAAATAATATTTTTCTTTATTTCTTTATATGTTATAGTAGGTTCTCTCATAGAAGCAGGATTTGCCGAAATCTTTGCGAGTTTACCCTTTCAATTAATAAATCCAATATTATTATCTTTTATATTACTTATAACCATTAGTTTAATTTCAGGGTTTGTGGCCAATACTCCAACAGCCTTAATTTTTATTCCAATAATCGGTACCTTAATAGAATCATTTAATTTTCCTTATATCCCTCTACTATTCTCCTTAATTGTCGCGGTTAATCTTGGTGGGAATTTTATTCCTCAGGGAGCAGCGGCAGATATGATGACACTTAAAGTAGCAAGGGATAGTGGTGTAGAAAATCTTAATTATAAAAGATTATTAAAAATGGGAGCTGTATTTGCATCAATACACCTTCTTTTCTCAATGTTATATCTAGTAATATTAATACCATTCTCAGGGTAAGAATAAAAAAGGGGAATATATGGTTAAGGGAAAAAGCCTCTTAACTCAATTGCTTTAGCAATTCTCCCCACTGCAATTATATAAGCTGCTGTACGAAGGTTTATTTTCCTTTCTTGAGCTATCCTATATGTCTCTTCAAATGCTTCAATAATAATCCGTTTGAGTTCTTTATTAATGCGATCTAATTTCCAAAAATATGAATGAATATCTTGAATGTATTCAAAATAAGAGACACATACTCCCCCGCTATTTGCTAAAATATCAGGAACTACGTGAATCCCTTTTTTAAATAAGATTTTATCCGCTTCTGGAGTTGTAGGACCGTTTGCTCCTTCTAAAATTATTATACAATCAATATTGGGTGTATTATTTTTAGTAATTTGGTTTTCAATAGCCGCAGGAACTAAAACATCGCATTTCAACGTCAGGAGTTGTTCATTTGATATTAGATTATACTTGCTATTAGTATAATCTTTAAAATAATTTCCTTGTTTGACCCATTCTAAAAGTTTAGGAATATTTAATCCCTCCTCACAATAAATACCCGTTGAGATGTCTGAAACTGCTAACACCTTACATCCATCATTGTAAAGTAGTTCGGCAATTGTACCACCGACATTTCCAAATCCTTGTACAACAATTTTCAAATTGCTTAAATCTAAGTTAATCTTTTTGCATAACGCTTCAAGTACGTAATATAAACCCATTCCTGTTGCTGACTCACGTCCTACAGACCCTCCAATTTCAATAGGTTTTCCTGTAACCACTCCAGGAGTAGATCTTCCTTTTTGCATTGAATATGTATCCATGATCCAGCTCATAACTTTTTTGTCAGTGGCGATATCCGGCGCGGGAATATCAATATCTGGGCCTATAACATTTATAATTTCTGCTGTATATCTCCGAGTTAGACGCTCTAATTCTCTCTCTGATAACTTTCGAGGGTCTACACAAACTCCTCCTTTTGCTCCACCTAAAGGTAAATTTAAAAGACTACATTTAAAGGTCATCCATGTGGCTAAAGCTTTAACTTCATCCAAATAGACATCTGGTGAATATCTGATACCGCCTTTTCCTGGACCTCTAACGGTAGAATGATGTACCCGATATCCTTCAAAAATCTTTAAAGAC
>JAEOSD010000101.1 GCA_016840545.1 Promethearchaeota archaeon | reverse complement strand
TTCAAAAAGTTAATTATTTTCCAATAATTATTATCTTATTAACTAACTAGGTAAGTATTTACGGAATTATGAGTGAAAACGAAAAGGAAAAACCTGAAGAAGAAGTTTCTTCTGAGGAAGAAGAGAGGAAATCAAAAAGGAAAAAACAAGTGAAAAAAACACAAGGCCAGATGATTCAAGAAGCACTAGGTATAAAAGCTGAAGATATTCAAGATATTGAAGACAAACTATTCATTTCTAGATTCTTAGATTATTTCGTTGAGGAAACGTTAGATTTTATTCATAAAGATCGTACTATTGAACAATACATAAAAAGACTAACTGATGCAGTCTCTAAATTGGAAATGGGCAATGAAGAAGATAAACTCTTAAAAATCAATTATGAGGATAAGAAAGTATTTGAACTAGTTCAGAAATTGAAAGTAAGAGCAGAAGAACTTGCTTTAAGCAAGGGAATAAATACATCTGTTGATAAACGTTTGAGGAGATTAAGTTTGATTATTACTGCTCCTCTACTTGCTGTAATCATAGTTTTAATGTTCATCCCGGACCTTCCAATATTATTTCTATTTCCACTACTCTGTGTATTTTGCATGTTACCTCAATTATTAAGAAGTTCTGTTTTGAAAAAATGGATGAGATTCAAGGAAGAAAATAAAAATGAAGTATATACACAAAATCGGGAGGACATTTTGATTTTGAAGAGTTTTGTGAATGACATTTTAAATAATATTCGAACTAAACTGATTGAATTAAAAGTACCACTTGAATTAATTAAATTTGGGCTGTATAGTAGAGATTATGAAAATTTGCATCTAATCAATCAGAGGATGATGCGAGGAATATCTCAATTCTACTATATTTTTGAATATCCCGAGGATATGGAGCCATTTCCTATTCCAGAAAGTCTTCAACAATATCAAGAACCACTATTCCCTGAAAAAAAGTATGAAAAGAATTTTATTGTATTAACAGAAATGAAAGGAAAAGATGGGATAATCTTAACTTTTGTTCCGAGTCTAAAAGATAAATTTGCGAAGCAAATAAATCAAATGTTAAACGACTCAGAATTCTCAGAATCACCTTTAAATTTTAAGGAGATTATTCCCGATTATTCTAAAGAAATGGGCATCTATTGTGTTTGTGGCGAATTAGCTAAGATTACAAATGTGCAAATCTGTAATTGGAAGAACGAGTTTAAGTATTACTTATTTCAAGGAAAACAATGTAAGTGCGGTGAGAGCATTTATGCGGTTTCCTTAATGAATGAACAAGCCGAAATTCCAGAAGAACTAAAAGAAATTTTCTTAGACTAAATTTTATTTCTTTTTTATTTTTGAATAATAATCATATAATAGTTTATAAGAACGAACTGCACGTTCAACTTCATTTTCAAAAACAGGAATTTTTAATTCTGTCGCTGTTTTTATAACTCTTTTTGCGCCTTCATGTTCTGCTTGAATCAAAATAATAATAATGGGTTTATGTGGAAATTTTGATTTTAATGAAGCGTATATCCCTACATCGAACTCTATTTCGATAAAGAATTCTAAAGCTAAAATTAAACCATCTACAGAATTGTCTTCTAATAGAGCTTGTGATGCTGTATTATATATTCCACAAATCTTGATACCAATAAATTTTTCAGGGGGCCAGAAATCTACTGGATTACCAAAAGCACAAGTTGATCCTCCCACTTTATCGGTAATTATATCTCTTGATTGTTTACTTGGTCGTGCCAGCGATAAATGTTGTTTTCTCATTTCCCTAACTATTAAATGGATAGCTCCTGATGAGGGACCTACTAAACCTAATTTTGGACCTTTTGGTTCAGGGCACCATAAAAATATTTTTGCAATCTCAAAAAGCTCAATGTAATTAAAGACTTCAACACCTCCAGCTTTGTTCAATTCTTTTTCTTTTAATTCTTCTTTTCCCACATAAAAAAACAGGATAGGTTTAAGAGGAGCCACCTCCTTTACTGCTTCGACTAATTCATCTGTGATCTCTCTTAAAAATAGTGAAATCACTTTAGTAGTATCATCCTTTAAGAAAAACTCAAGGATATCTGCTTCATTTATATGATAACCTTTTCCTAAATGAATCACTTTGGAAATAGGTAACCTTTGGGAAGGCGTCCACCAGCCCATAGCTCCCGCAAGACCTCCACTTTGAGCAATGAAACTTATACCTTCTTTTATGTTTTTGTTCTCTCGCATAATATGTTGTCTTACTGGAATAATTGAGGTTGTAAAATTATCAATAAAATTAATCACACCAAGCATTGATGGCCCTAGATAAGTAATAGCATATTTTTCGCATATTTGGTGTAACTTTATTGTTGTATCACTAGTATTCATACCAGGTTTTAATTCTGTTTGAATAGCAATATATTTTACTCCCATTTTACCTAAACTCTCTACGATCTCTAGTATATTTTTTCCTAATACTATTACAGCAAGTTCAGGCACTTCAGGTAAATCTTCAAAGGTATGATATGATTGAAGCCCTAAAATTTCCCCAGCATTTGGATTCAGGATATAAAGTTTTCCTTGATAGAATATTTCTAATAGATTTTTTAAAACTGTATAACTGAAAGATAATGCTTTTCTAGATACTCCAATAATTAACACGCTTTTGGGATTAAAAAAAGGCTCAAGATTTTTCAAGATTTTATTAATACTATTAATTACTATATCTTTAGTTATGTTAATAGAGAAATTGAATTATTAAAAAGTTGATGTTGATATTTATGTTACCTTTATTTCTTCAAAGATTATGATTTTAATAGCTACTAACTCACAATTAGGATTCTTTTGATATCCTTCTAAATGAATAGTACCAAATCCTCCAGCTCCTATTAAACCTACTCTTAATTTCTTAATTGATTACCACATGAATGAGGTGAATTAATAATATCAAATTAAAATTATGTTAAAGCAACCTCATATAAAGGAACTTCTTTTCGCTTTTTAGCATCATAAAGAGGAAGCCCAGATTTTTTGAAGTATTCTGGTGATTTATATTGTAGAATGACTATAGAACAGGGACTGGATATTTTCATTGATGCCACTCGTAATCTATCTCTAACCAAGGGGAGATTCTTTAAAGATGTGCCTACTTCACATATTATTGAACCCGCGCGGACTCTGG
The DNA here is from genome assembly GCA_016840545.1 of Promethearchaeota archaeon. Lineage (GTDB taxonomy): Archaea > Asgardarchaeota > Lokiarchaeia > Sigyniarchaeales > SOKP01 > SOKP01. Next base: position 8,119 of record JAEOSD010000101.1, on the reverse strand, counting down.
CACACACACCTGTGGATCGTCCAAATGAGTTTCTCATTCCGCTTTGAACCCGATCAGCTCCAGCAAATGCTAACATCCGATTTTCACGATATTTTTGATATGGCTTTGGCCTTACTCTAAATCTATAATTCGATCTACCTAAGTATTTTTGTAAAGCGCTGTTTACCGTGATACGAATCGCTTCAAGAGCATTTGCAGATATTTGACTTTGATTATCACATTTCAAGCCAGCAACAAGCTCAAAATCTTCCCAAGGGACCAACTTTGCACCTCCCCAGTATCTTTGTATCTTCGATTGAGCTCCACCACGCGCAAATTCCCTTCTACGATTAGAAGAACGTTTGTATTGAAAAGGGCGTCTACTCCAGCTCGAATAACATCTCCAAGGGCGACGATGAGCCATTTTTTTTCCTCTCGTTTAAATAATTTTACTAATTTTTTTACAATTAATAAGAAATAAAAATAAATATACTTATTAAATTAATTCCATGAAGAATAGTTAAAAAATTTTATTAAATTGGGATGCTAAGAAAGGTTTTTCGATATTATGATTGATAATTATACTGCTTTTATTAAGAAAACAGAATTATTATGTAAAGGATTATATCTTGATGAAAAGCTAATTAATCATTATAAAGAGCAAGGTATTGAAATCAATTTTGGTCGAAAAGGAGGAGCGGGGCCATTAGGGGGACGCTATTTTTTATTTGAAAATGGAGTTTTGACAAATGTTGCTCTTTGGAATAATATACACAGGACAGATTTAGTGTTAAAGGAAAATCATGAGGGCTATTTTGAAGTATTTAATAAAGAGAATAACGATTTTTTTGGCAAATTAAAACTTGTTCAAGATCCAGAATATTACAAACCTAAATATGTAACTTCTGATGGTATTCCAATGAAAAAAATCGCATTAGTTCATGGTGTAAATTGTTTAGCAAGCACAATATATCAACAATGTGTGTATTGGGCTTGTGGGGAAGGATGTAAATTCTGCGGGATTGAATTGAGCTTACATTCAGAAGATACAATTTTAGAAAAAAGTCCCCAACAAATGATTGAAGTAATTGAAGCAGCGAAAGAGGAAAAAAGATGCAATCATATGACATTAACAAGTGGTACTGATGAAACCATAGATAAGGGTGCTAATCGGTATATAGAGCTTTTATCGGAAATTAAAAAACATTATTCTGATCTTCCTTTACATATTCAAATTGAACCATTAGAAGATTTATCCTATATTAATAAACTAAAGGAGGCTGGAGCTGATACAATTGGAATCCACATTGAAGTACTTGATGACACCATCAGAAAAGAAATTACACCAGGTAAGTATCATATTCCGTATAGACAATTTAAAAGAAATTGGGAATATGCTATTGAGATATTCGGCAGTAATCAGGTAGAAACCTTTGTTTTAACTGGGTTTGGAGAAGAATATAATAAATTAATATCTGATATAGAAAAAGTAGTTTCTTTAGGCATAATCCCATTTATAACCCCCGTGAGATCTATTCCGGGAAGAAATAATTTGCCTATAACGGATCACACATTATTAGTTAAAATTTATCAGAAAGCAGCTAATTTAATGAAACAATATGGAGTGAATCCTTTGGAAAATAAAGCTGGTTGTGTGAGATGTGGAGGTTGTTCAGCTATAAATGAAGCATACAAAGTTGCTTAAATTAATGTCTTTTTTAAAATAAAACTAGATTTGATACTAAACTTAATAAAAAAAGTTAATAAATTTATTTTATTATCAAGATTGTAGATTTGTATTATTAAAGAGATTTAGTGGAAATATTTATTATAATTAATTAAATAGGAAAAAATATATGACTGAAATTGATGAAAGTAAGACTTTAAAACCAACTAAAGGAGAAAGAAAAGAAAAGTTTCGAAACCTTTCCAACATTGAAATAAAAAGATTATATATGCCAGAACATATTCAAGATTTAAATTATGTGATGGATTTAGGAGAACCTGGACAGTATCCCTTTACACGGGGAGCATATAAAAATATGTATCGTGGCCGTCTTTGGACAATGAGACAATTTGCGGGATTTGGGAATGCTGAGCAAACAAATCAACGCTATAAATTTTTGCTAGAACATGGTCAAACAGGATTGAGTGTAGCGTTTAGTCTGCATACCATATACGGGATTGAAGCAGTAGATGAAAAGGCTTTAGGAGAAATAGGAAAGGAAGGAGTTAGTATCGATACTCTTAAGGATATGGAGACCTTGTTTGATGGTATAGATCTTTCAAAAATTAGTACATCTATGACTATCAATGGGCCAGCTTCAATTCTCTTGGCTCTATATATTGTGACTGCTGAAAGACAAGGCCACACCCCAGATCAATTAAGAGGTACTATTCAAAATGACATATTAAAAGAATATATCGCACAAAAGTCATGGATATTCCCTCCTGAACCTTCTATGAGACTTATTGTAGATACTATTGAATATTGTACAAAATACGTACCTCAATGGTACACCATTTCTATTAGCGGATATCACATACGTGAAGCAGGATCAACAGCGGTACAAGAATTAGCGTTTACATTAGCAGACGGATTTGCATATGTTGAAGCTGCTATGGAAAGGGGTTTAGATGTGGATGATTTTGCCCCAAGATTATCTTTCTTTTTCAATTCTCATAACAACCTTTTCGAAGAAGTTGCTAAATATAGAGCTGCTAGAAGAATATGGGCGCGACACATGAAAAATAAGTATGGTGCAAAAAAAGCAGAATCCATGAGATTAAGATTTCATACACAAACCGCGGGAGTTTCATTAACAGCTCAAGAACCTGAAAATAATATTGTTAGAGTAACACTTCAGGGTTTAGCTGCCGTTCTTGGTGGCACTCAATCTTTACACACTAATTCTTTCGATGAAGCACTATGTCTTCCGACTGAGAAAGCAGCGAAAATAGCATTAAGAACTCAACAAATTATTGCCCATGAATCCGGAGTAGCTGACACAGTTGACCCACTTGCTGGTAGTTATTATGTCGAGTGGCTAACAAATAAAATGGAAGAAGAAGCTGAAGCTTATTTCCAGAGAATTGAAGAATTCGGGGGAGTTATTCCAGCGATTAAAGCTAATTTCTTCCAAAAAGAAATCGCAAATGCATCTTACAAATATCAAAAAGAAATCGAAAGTAAAGAAAGAATTATAGTTGGAGTCAATGATTTCTCACAGAGGGAACCTTGCTCTACTCCTTTATTAAAAATTGATGAGGAAATTGGCAAACAACAAGTAAAATCATTAGAGAAAATTAAACAAGAAAGAAATAATGAAATGCTTAAAGAAAAGTTAGAAAAGCTTAAAAAAGCTGCCGAGGGAACAGAAAACTTGATGCCTTTCATTATTGATGCCGTAAGAGAATACGCCTCTATTGGTGAAATAATCAACACTTTGAAGGATGTATTTGGAACTTATCAAGAGGATTCAATATATTAAGGAGGATATAAGTATATGCCAGAAGGAAGAAAAATTAAAGTACTAGTTTGTAAGCCAGGATTGGATGGACACGATAGAGGAGCGAAAGTTCTTGCTCGAGCTTTAAGGGATGCGGGGATGGAGGTAATATACACTGGGATTCACAACACTCCAGAAGACATTGTAAATACGGTTATTCAAGAGGATCCTGATGTAGTTATGCTAAGCATGTTGTCAGGCGCTCATAATGCACTATGTCCAGTTATAATGGAAAAATTAAAAGAAAATGGAATAAATGATGTTCTTGTAGCTGTGGGAGGTATTATTCCGGATGAAGATAAACCTTTTCTTGAGAAACATGGGTTAAAGGGATTTCATGGCCCTGGAACTGAGTTAAAGACTATTATAGAATTTGTAAAGAACAACCTTAAGAGATAAGTAGTTAATGGATTATTCTGATTTAATTGAAAGGCTTTTAAATAACGAACCGAGAGCTGCAGCGCGCTTAATTACCATTGTAGAAAATGATATTACTGCTGCTGAAGAAATAATTAATTCAATATATAAATATACGGGAAATGCTTACATTCTTGGAGTAACTGGAGCTCCTGGTAGCGGAAAATCTACTTTTATCTCAACTTTAACTAAAATTCTAGTTGAACAAGGTAAAAAACTAGGCATTATTTGCGTCGATCCAACTTCACCTCTTACTGGAGGGGCACTTTTAGGTGACCGTATTAGAATGAAGGAACATTTTACCCTAAATAATCTATTCATAAGAAGCATGGCAAACAGAGGACAATTAGGAGGATTAGCTAGAGCTACTGAAGATGTTATTAAAATATTAGATGTGTATGGCTGTGATATTGTTATCGTAGAGACTGTGGGCGTAGGACAGTCTGAAGTTGATATCTTTAAATCTGCTCAAACAGTCGCCGTATTACTTCAACCCGAAGTCGGAGATGATATCCAAGCAATAAAAGCAGGGATTATGGAAATTACTGATATTTTTGTGGTAAATAAGATGGATCTTCCAGGTACAGATCGAAAAGTAGCTGAAATTTCCCAAATGTTAGAATTGGAATCAAGTTTTAAATATGACTCAAATGATTTCTCTAAAGAATTTACTAAAATCCGAAAATGGACACCTGAAATAGTTAAAGTAAATTCAAAAACAGGAGAAAATTTTGATATATTTCTCGAAATCGTTGATCATCATAAAAAATTCCTTAAGGAAACAGGCATTATTGAAAGTTACGAAAAAAATAGAATTAAAAATGAAACATTACAGATTTTAAAACATAAACTAGCCAAAAAAGTAGAAAAATTAATTTCATCTAATTCTGAAATAGAAAAATACATTAATTTAGTGATGGATAAAAGCTTGGATCCGTATTCAATGGCTAATCTAATAATAAAGTTGCTTGGAATTGAATAAGCAGCAAAAAGATATTTTATTTTTTCTCTTTCATTAAATATGGTGTAAGCAGAATTTTATTCCAGGCAAAATATGATAACCAATACCTAATATATGAGGTGTAAGTGCTGCTTTTGGATCAGAATATATTTCATAATCATGTTCAATTCCTAATTCTGCTAACTTTTCATGAAGACTAATAGCCACCTCTGCGAGTCTAAATTCATCTGTGCTTTCACAATTTAATTGTAAATGAACCTTCCTTAAAGAATCGGGGAATTTTTCAATTAAGTTAATTAAATCATGTTTTGCCCAGTTTTTGAATGCTTCTTTATTATAATCAATGATATTTCCATGTTCATCTCTTTTAATAGTTGGTATTAATCTATTATCATGAGAAAAAATAAGATCATAAGTATCTATAATGTCATTCCAAGCAGCATCCCCTACTTGAGCTGACATTTTTTCACCAAAAAGCTCTCTATAAATTGGAATTCTTAATTGCCAGTCCAAACCTTCCATATTCCTTGCATTTGCAGGGCTTAAAGCACAAATAGAATTATATTTTTCAGGATGATGAAGACCTAAGTAAAATGCTCCATAACCTCCCATTGAACAGCCAATTAATGCTCTATAGTTTTTATCAGGAATAGTTCTGTAGTTAGAATCTATATAATTTATGACATCATTAACAATATAATCCATATAATTACCTGTGTATGGGGAATTTACATAAAAACTCCCTTTAGTCATAATATTACCCCTTAAATCCTTTCGTTTAAATATATTAGGAACCTGCAGGCTTCCATCAGGTTGAACATAAATAAATGGTTTTAGATTGCCTTTTTGAATTAAGTCATCTAGAATTTCAAAGCTCAATAATCGATCAATATCTAATTTTTCAAGAATTTTTCGTGGGGCCACCTGAAAATCAAAAGCTTTATCTTTTGAATCTTTCGATGTGGTTGTCCAGCTCCAATTATTTCCAGAATATCCATGTAGAAGATAAATTACTGGATATCTTTTATCATCCTCTTCATAATAATCAGGAGGTAAATAAATATTAATATCTCGACCCGAAGGACTATTTAATGGATTGTTTTCTAAACTCTCAGCATGAAAATTATCGATTATATATCTGTCATTACTCTTTGACAAATTAGTTTACCTATCATAAAAATTAAATTAATTTAATAAAGCGTTTAATGTTTAAATTATTTTAGAATGAGTAAATATGCTCTTATTTACTTTTTTTAGGATCTATCCATTCAGCATAAATCTCTTCAATAGATAAAGATTTACTTTGATTACATTTTTCACATTCTTCATCTGTTAATTTCTTAAACGTATAATCACCCACTTTGAAGGGTCGTTCATACTTTACCTTACATTCCTTACATTTAATAACAGATATTTTCTTTTGGATAAATCTATCTTTTCTGTCAATTTCCCCTAAGTCCAGTTAAAAAGCTATAGGCTCTTAAAATGTCTGGTATATCTGGGAATTGTGGCTCTTCTGCCATTTCTGGTTATTTTCCTCTTTTTATTTTGATTTATTTATCAACTTATTTTTATTATGAAGTAAAAAGAATTGTAACTAATAATTTTTTAGGTTATCAATTATTATTGCTATAAATTATGAATGAACTTGCAGCCTTAAAATCCTTAAATTTTTAATTCTTCTTTGAGCAAGTCGAGGTTTCCATAACCTTTTCTCATATTTCCACTTTAAAGAGGTGATTATAGGGGCGATCATGAATTTAACAAGGTAAGGTTTTACTTTCTTCAGAGATTCCAACTTTTAAAAGTTTGACCATAAGACTAAATAAACGGTTCTAAACTATTTTAAATAATAAAGGAATTTTAATTTAATTTATGAAGAGATCTAAATTATTACACAATGTAATAGTCGTATTATTAGCTGCACTATTTACTATTAGTTTATTTTATTTAACTTTAGAGTTCCATAATCTCCTGAATATGATTTTATTACCGGTATTTCCAGGAACAAGTTTTCCTATTGGCGAGTCTCCACTTATTAGATTAACTGGTTTAATATGTCTTTGCTTCATTATAACAGTAATTATATTAGGATTTATAGTAAAAAGGTTAGTAATATCTAAAGTTGGATCTTTTGTACTATTTCTACCCACATTTGCACATTTCTTTATGGCTATGTTCCTACTTGGCGGTCTTCAAGCATTTCAGATTATATTATTACCTTTAGATTCATCTGAATTTAATGTACTTACACTTGGTTCTATTATTAAATTACCTTACATCATTATTGATTATTTAGCTTCTTTTTCATCAAATGCAGATTTAGTTGTAAGATATTTTTGTTATGGAATTATACTAATTGGTCTTATAATATTCGCTTTTGGAGTAGTTACGTGGCTTCAAGGAGTTATCTATAGAAAAGAGATTGTAGATTTCTCGATTTATAAATATTCACGCCATCCTCAATTCCTAGGATATCTTATATGGAGTTATGGTATATACCTTTTAACATTAATACCTATTAGAGAGCCAATTGTACGAGGTGCGAGATTTTTTGAATATACATTTGTTTGGTTTCTTTCGGCATTGATAATTATAGGGATTGCATTATACGAAGAAATCATGATGAATAATAAATTCCCTGAAAAATATGATGAGTATCGAAAAAAAACACCATTTTTAATCCCACTTCCTAATTTTATTAAAATTATAGTAACCGCTCCATTAAGACTTGGTTTCAAGAAAGATCTTCCTATAAACAGAAAAGAAATCATATTTCTATTAGCCTTTTACGGATCCATAGTCATTATAATTTCTCTTCTATTAAACCCTTTTATAACATAAATTCTGTCAACTTAATGGGAAAATCAGGAAAGGCAATCTAGACAGGGGCTATTGGAACTTATTTATGTTTTATAAAACTACTATTTTGATACTCTCGAAAAGCAATTTGTAGTTCCTCATCAGTATTCATTACTATGGGACCACGCCACGCCACAGGTTCTTTTATGGGTTTTCCAGAAATTAAAAGAAATCGAACGTTTTTGTATGTGGTTCTTATTAAAACATGATCACCTCCTCGATAAATTACCAGATTTTCAGCTCCAATAAGATTTTCGTTATCTTCATCAAAATAAGCTTCTCCCTCTATTACATAGGCCATAACATTATTTCCTTCCTTAATTGAATGCTTAAATTCTGAATTTATATCCATAGAAACGTCCAAATATTCTGGTTCAGTGACTATATCTTC
>JAEOSD010000212.1 GCA_016840545.1 Promethearchaeota archaeon | reverse complement strand
GTTCATGGAATATTTGGATTCAAGAGTTACATCTGGATTATCAGGGCAAGAACCAATAGTATTTCATCCTTATAATGCTAATGAATTAGCTGATATATTAATCCAACGCTCAAGAATTGCTTTTAATGAAAAGGTGTTAGATCAAGGTGTTATAAAGCTTTGTGCTGGTTTAGCTGCAAAAGAACACGGAGATGCTAGAAAAGCACTTCAATTATTAAGAAAAGCGGGAGAGCTTGCTGAGAGAAAACAGCACAAAATGATTTCAGAATCAGATATAACTAAGGCGCAAAAAGATCTCGAAAAAGATCACATAATAGAATATATGTTATCGATGCCACTTCAAGCACAATTGACATTAACGGCAATTCATCTTCTAATTAAGTATGGAAAAGATCATATCATCACATCTGGAGATATATATGAAACACATTCAGAATTAGCTGAGAAAGTACCTGGTATAAAAAAATTAACCCAAAGAAGGATAAGTGATTATATAAATGAATTATCTCTAGCAGGAATAATAACCGCAAGTACTAAATCCATGGGACACTACGGAAGGACAAAGTTGGTTAATTTTGATATTGAAAGAGATTTAGTCGAGCGTGCTTTATCTCAAATAGAAAAAATACGAAACAGTGGTATTTTAAACCATAAGCCAATAGTTTTATTGACCGATAAGGTTAAAATAAAGAATAGTGTTTTTAGAAAGCTAATTTAATCTGAAAATTCCCATTTTTCAATATTATCACTAATTTTCTTAAGAAAAGAAACTGCTACTTTTTGATCTTTTTCTTTTAATAACAAGAACAATCTAATTAAATGTTTACAGAATTTTTTTTCTTTGGCTCTTCTTGTTTGAAAATCATGGCAGTTGTGTTTCAATTCTTTTTCATTTACATCTATTTTAAATAGATAAGGTTCTTCTTTCGATCCTACAACGTTGCCAAGTATTAATCCTTCATCTAAATCAACTTTTTTTAAACTAAAGGAAGATTCTGAAACTCCTACTGCTCGATTAAGAGTTGGCTTGTCTGTGAACCCCTTTAAAAGAAGGTTAAATTCATCCGTATTATTTTGTTCGAGTGTATTCTTAAGTTCACTTTGCTTACGATAAGAAGCCATTTTTCGTAAAATTTCATTCTTACGATGTTTTTGCCAAGCTTGAAATTTGGAATTCAAATTCTCGGATAATTTAAGATTTTTATGATCATCCCGAATAAGAAGTTTATTATTAATAGCATCTTCAATGAAAACTTTTGCTTCATCGGGGGAATAAAGAAATAATTCAAAAGTAATTTTAAATAATAGATTTTCATATGGAATTTCTGGAAAGTTTATGATTTTCCATATATATAATACCATTTCTGATATCTTTTGACGAGGAATTGAAAAAGACATAAAGAATAGTTTTGTTGTGTTTATTTAAATTTATTAATTATTAGTTTTTAAATCTAATTCAAATGCCTTTAGCGTATCTAATTCAATAATCGGAACAATTCCAGGAGTTGGATCTATTCCAAAACTTTTCATAAAATCTGTTTGGGCTTGAAAGCATCCAGAATTAATCAAGGTTACGTTATTGTATTTCCCGCTTCCATTTATGTGAATATGACCAGTATGAAAAATATCAGGAATTGTATCTATTACAAGGAAATCTTTTTCTGCCGGTGCAATTTGTGTTTTTTCACCAAAAATTGGTGCTAAATGTCTACAAATGAGAAATTCTTTCATAGCATCAATAGGTTTATTTATATCTAAATCATGAATTAACAAATTCATATCATGAATACTTTCTCCATGATAAGTAAGTGTGTTTACATTATGAGTTTTGAGTAAAGAAGGATTTCCTAAACATGTAACATTTAGATCAATTAAAGCTCCGCAATATTTTTTTGGAACTGCGGGTCTAGGTAATGCATTCCTAACGGGTTCATGATTACCGGATATATAAAAAATTTTAATGTAATCTGGAATTTCAGCTAGTAACTCTGAAGCTTTTTTAAATTGCTGATAAATATCAGAAATTATTAAATCATTTTGTTGATTCGGATAGACTCCAATCCCATCAACTAGATCACCATTTATTATTATATATTTTATTCTTCCAGCAATTTCTCTTAATTTCTTATTACCGACTTTACCATTTAAAAAATTTAAAAATCTTTTAAACAAGGGTTCTTCAAATTCTTTGCTGCCAATATGCGTATCTGAAATTAATGCAAGAGAAATTGGAAAAGTAGATTTATTTGGTTGATAATCTGTGGGTATATCTATTCTTGAGATGTAATCGGCAAAAATTATTCCATTTTTAAACTTTTCACCTGAGTTATACATTCCTTTCACATAGAGCATTTGATCAAAAACAATCTTTTTGACGGTATTTATAGATTCTTGATCTTCAGAATCTTTTCTAACAAGTACATTAATCCAGCCTGTTAAATCTTCCAATTCTAAGAAATAGTTACCACTTTTGGTTTGACGAATATTTTTGACTAATCCTATAGTGGAAATTTCCACATCCCTTGATAATCTAAGAATGTTCTTTATGGAGACGGCAGATTGTACCTCGGGTCTTTTTCTCATTAATGTGTGTAATTTTTTGAACTTATCTAGCGTTAACTGATAAAAATCAGAATACTCCCCATTTGTATATAATTTTCCTGTTGGATCTTTTAAGATTGCATAGTCAAATTCATAGTCTTTAGCAATAGGACTGACTTTTATATTGGATTTAATTGATCCAAACTGTTGAATCTTTAATTTTTCTTTTGTGATAAAGCTTTCAGTAGAATTAACTTTTATATCTTCCAATTTAGTAGGGAATTCGGTGGATATTTCCATTTGAACTTTTGATTCTTGAGTTTTTATCTCAAGGTTAGAACTTCTATTTTTTTTCAATTTTATATCATCTACAGTAGATTTCTTTTCAATTGATTTTTCAATTGTCCTTTTTAGTGCTTTTTGCAATTCTTCATTTGATATTTTTTTTAAAATACTTTCTGTTAAATGACTATTAAAATTTGGAATAAAGCTTAATTCTTTTATTAGATTACTCAAATCTTTTTGGGGATTTTTTAGATCTAATATTGATTTCAAACTTTGAGGTGTAATATTTATGCCAGAATTAACG
>JAEOSD010000009.1 GCA_016840545.1 Promethearchaeota archaeon | reverse complement strand
ATAATTGGGAAAATTCCAAAATCATAGCTAAATAGCGATAAAAATGCAATATTAAAATTAAAATCCCTTGATAAAAGATTACTACTCACATTCCCTCCATTTAGGGAAAAATCTGTAACTTCATTAATAATTTTAGAAGCAAAAACATTTAATAAATAATATTGAGAAAAAATTAAGGTTGGTTCTATTTTAGTACGTAATTCATCAACCAATACATATATTTCATTAAATAAATCTTTTGTAATGTTCTCTCTAACATCTTGAGTACCAATACTTTTGATTACTTTATCTGCAGCCTCTGGACAATCTAATTCCGCTAAAAGGCAGATTGAATTCTTGAAAGATTGGTAAGCAGGGTGTTGAGAATTATTTAGATTAATTTTTGAAGAATTTAGAATAATTTGATTAATTTGGTTAATAATTCGTAAAATTTCTTCCTTATTTTTACTTTCATGTAAGTTTTTGGTGATATTAAATAAAACGTTTACTTTTAGCACTTCATCTTTAATTAGGTAAGTGAGCTTTAAAGCTAATTGAAAATCTTTTTTAAGAACATTCCCTACAACTTTAGCTACAACTTCTTCTTTTTTCAAAGGATTCTCTATTAAATTTACTATTTTTATTATGTGATCATGATTTAAATCTACAAAGTCTAATGCTAACTTATTAATGATTTCAAGTTTCTTAACCTCATCGTTAAGATTTGTTATAACCTGTAGACAAGCATCTAAATCAACTGTAGCATAAGCTCTAATTAAATTATAATAAAATTGAACCCTTTCTGTTTCATTAGATAACTTTAATGATGTTTCTAAAGCTTTATAGAACTCTTTTATAGACAAATAGTGTTTAGCTAAAATTTTGGTTTTTGAATCGATATTCTCGAGGGAAATTCCTGGTTTTGGAGGCACTAAAACAGAAATTGCTTCACTTGGATGCACTTGACTTTGCATATAGGACTCATATTCCGCCCTCATCGACTTAATTTCCTTTTCTAATTTCTTTAGATCATTTTTTTGGTTATTAATAAAAAAGGATTTTGGTTTAAATTTATCTCCTGAATCGGTAGTTAAAACTTGGATATTTCCTAAAATTTTTTTAATATTACTTGATGATATCACATCTCGAATTTTTTGAACTTTTACCGTATATTGGATAATTTTCATCCAATAAGCGTTAACAGTTAACTTACCATACCCATCTGCCGTAGGAGTTAATTTCAAATCGATATTTCTGGTCTCTCCTGGTTCAAATTTTATTTCATTTTTGAACTCTTTTGGTTCATAATTTATATCCAAATTCTCTCCTTCAAAACTGAATTTTAATGTTTCAACCTTATTTGAGGCATTCATTAATTGAAGTGATACTTGATTATCACCATTAGGAATTAAAAGGTTCTGAGGAAATTTAGTTATTGTAAGATTAATGACTTTATCAGGATCTGAGGAGGACATTTTATCGTTTGTGTCTTTTATTCAGTTATATTTTAAAATTAAGCATATAAGATAATAATTTTGTTTAAGTAACTTTCTGAAAAACTGGTATAATACCTTTATAACATCAACATAAAAGTAATTAATTTTAAACTTTTAGTTTACAGAATTTCATTTCATTCTCCTTTGCGCCTGTTTCTATTGACATACTCCCATAAATCTTCGATCATCATTTCTTTTGTATAATCTGGCCAATAATCATCCCTAAACTTGAATTCTGCATATGAGGCGTCCCAGAGCAGAAATCCTGAAATTCTTGCTCCATCCTCCATACCAGTTCTTATAATATAGTCTAGCTCAGGAAAATCCTTTGTATGTAGATAATTTTTAACTAATTCACGATTAATTTTTTCTGGTTCAATTCCGTCTTTCATCAACCTTTTAATGGCATCTACAATTTCTTCTTGACCATCATACATAATACAGACATTTAAGAATGCTTGGTCAGAATTTTGAGTAAAATCTGTTAACTCTTTAAGCTTTTTTCTAACATCTTCTGGAAGTAAGTGCAATCTTCCTATAAAATTAATTTTAATTTTCTCGTCTCTTATTATTGATTCTTTTTTTACAGAATCAACAGCAGCAAAAATTATTTTATAGATATATTTCAATTCATCGGGGCTTCTTTTTCTGGCATTTTCAAGTGATAAAGCGTACACAGTCACATATCTTATGCCTGCGTCATAAAAATCGAATAATCGATCCCTTAAGTTTCGATATCCTTCTAAATGACCTAAATTAGGATCAAGATTTCTTTTTCTTGCCCAACGTCTGTTTCCATCAAGAATCAAGCCGATATGGTTCGGTAACTTTTCTTTTTGGATATTTTTGAGCTCTTCCAAAATTTTAACCTAATTTAAGAAATTACTACTAATAATCTTATTGAAGATATATTAAATAATAAGATTTTATAAATTTAAAAATAATTGAAGAAAAATTGTTATTTTATTTGATATCGTAGGATCTAAGAGGATAAGAAAACAGCTTTTTTTCCATAAAAATGAAAATTTATAATAAGTTCTTCATAATTATTTCAGAACTTCTGTGTTTTTCCCATAAAGAAAGGAATTTTTTTAGATTCTCATCATTCTGAAAGATTTTATCCCTAGCAACTCGTTTAGCTTTGAGGACTTTCAAAAAATTGCGGTCTAGAATTCTTTCATATTCTAATCCCAATTTGTTTAATTTATCTCTTTTCTCACATTTAATAATTGAATCAATTGCAAATTTACCAGACATCATAGCGTAAGGGATTCCTTTTCCGCTAATTGGATCAACAATACCCCCTGCATCCCCGATAGCAAAAACATTATCCTCATATAATTTTGGCCTTATTCCTACTGGAATAAGATGTGGTTTAAAGATTTCTAATTTTGAATCTTCGAGAGCACCCTTTACAAATTGAAGATTTTCAAATTTTTTAAATTCTTTCCTTGAGTTTTTTACTAAATTAATTTGGTTTCCCCAACCGACTGTTATTGTTTCCATTTTTGGAAATAACCAGGCATACCCTACAGAAATTAGATCTTTAATCCCAAAAAATAAATGAACTGTATCCTTACCCAATTCTTTATTGATTTTAGAATTATTTGATTTCATTTCTTTGGTAATGGTCAAAATAATATCTTCCTGTTTAAAATAAGGCCATCCCAATATTTTTAATGTTTTGGAGGTAACCCCATCAGCAGCAATAACATACTTCGACCAATATTTTCCTTCATTTGTCGTAATACAGTACTTTTCGCCTTTCTTTTCAATGTTAGTTAACATTTCTCGATCTCTTAAGATAACACCAGCATCTACTGCCATATCTGTTAAAAATTTATCAAAAATACCACGCCAAATGACTGCACCTTTTCCCTTTTTTGAATAATCATCTCCATCAGTGTGGTGTAACTCTAAGGATTCAATAATACGTTCTATTTTATCTTCTGGATAATCTATCTCCTCTACAAGCTCCCATGCTAGAGCTCCACCACATGCTTTATACCGTCCGTTTTCACCAAGATGCTCTTTCTCTATTATACATGTTGAATATCCATTTTCTCTCGCAACCTTAGCGGCAACTGAGCCGCCTGGACCAGCACCTATTACCAAAATGTCAAAATCATTGGAAGCCGAATTCATTTTTTAATACTCTTAATATTTTTTTAATTCTTCAATTTGTAATCAACTTTAATATTACTAATTTTAATAAAGACTTGGTTAAAAAATTGATGTAAATTATTCTCTTTTTCATGGTGATCTATATTCTATATTTTTTTCATTTAAATATTGAAGTAAATAATATTTCTAAGACTATGAATCGTTCATAATGTTAACCATATCGAAACTTAGGTTTAACAGACACAAAGTTTAAAACATTCCTTTCCTATTCTTTTTTAATCAAATAACTATTTTATTAAAAGATTTTTTAAGAAAAAAAATTTAATTTCGTAGAAGTAAAATAAAAAAAGAGATAGCCAACAAGGACTATTTCTAAATTAAGAAAATTTAATTGAATAGAAAATAAATTATCATTCATATTGTTAATCTTGAATATGGTTTTACAATAAAATTTTTTAAATAGATAAGTTTTTGAATAAATAAATATTACCTTAGATTACTATCATGATTTCAAACGATTATCTTTTTACTGAAATTGGCATAGATTCGTGTGCTTTTTACGCACCTAGGTCATACCTCGATCTGCACGAACTTGCATTAGAAAGGAAAGTAGATCCAGCAAAATATTCTAAAGGATTATTATGTAAAGAAATGAGGGTCGCTGAGATCGATGAAGACGTTATTTCTCTTGGATTAAAAGCAGGATATAATGCCTTACAAAGGGGAGGCATACACCCTAAGAGTATAGATGCTTTATTTGTAGGAACTGAAACTGAAGTGTATGCAGCTAAGAGCATCTCTAATATATTTGCTGAAATGCTAGAGATATCACCCAATTCATTAACACAGGATGTATATAATGCTTGCGCTGGCGGAACGCTAACAATTCTTAATGCAATCGCTTTAATTGAAAAGGAGATTATAAACAAGGCTCTCATTATTAGCACAGACATTTCTTCGTATCACCTTGGTTCTTCAGGCGAACCAACTCAAGGGTCAGGCGCTATTGGGCTTGTTATCTCGAAAAACCCTCGAATAGCAAAATTTAGTAAGAGTTTCGGTAAGGTTTCAGGAAATGTTAATGATTTTTTCAGACCTCATAATGATAAAAATGCTAGAGCTTTTGGTAGATATTCCCAAGATACATATCTAAAATTCCAACTTGGTGCTTACGATGATTTAATCAAAAGTATTGGTGATTTTCAAGCGGATTTTTATACATTTCATGCTCCCTATTCTAAATTACCTTTAAAATGCATGCAAGAAATAATACTAAAGCGTTGGATAAAACATCTACATGAACTACCTAAATTTGAGAAAAATAAGATTAAAACTTCCATAATTAAGAAACTTGATCATTTTTTACATGATGTAGCCGTATTACCAGAATATATTTATTTAAAACTAAAAGAGAAGGGGTATTCTTCTTCGATTTTAGAGAAACTCTCATATTGGGTGAATACTAATGTAAAAGAAAGAGTACTTCCTCAACTAAATGTACCAATGCACTTTGGTAATATGTACAATGCTTCATTATGGGCTCAAATTATATATCTTCTTGAGAATTATGCTCGTGCTTATGATACAATATACTTTGGTTCTTATGGCTCAGGAGCTACCTGTATTTCCGGGCTTTTAAAAGTCCAAAATGAGTTTAATGAAATTACTCAAAAAAGCCCCCATATTAATGATTTTATCAACATAAAAACGAGAGTAAGCGTTCAAGAATATGAATCAATAAAAAATGGTAGTGCTAAAACAAACATATCATTAGGTCAAATAGTTGAGCATGAGCAAAATAATAATAGAGGTTTTACACTTCATTTCTGTGATGAGGGGTGCCTTATCCCAAATATAGAGGGTTTAGATCACTGTCCTAAAGGACATTCTGGCTATCATAAAAGATTTTTCCCTCTCTTTGCGAAGTTAGATAGTGATCCAATTTTTCGTTCAAATGATGATCTAAAATATTTGTGTGAAGGTCTGGTAAGAGTAGCTAATAATGCAAGGAAAGGTGATTCTTTAGAATATGAAATAAGGAGATTTGAGAATAAAAACGAGCAAAATATTAATGCAAAAGGATTATTAAATTGGATTCCTGTGTATATAACTATACCTGAAGACCATTTAATAAAGAGAGGTAATCAAATCCAAGATATACCCATTCCTCTTGAGTGAATCAAATCAATACCATTTTCTTCTATTCTTCGATATAATCATTTAAAAATTTTTCAACTTCATTATTTGAATTATCTATAAATTTCTGAATATCTTCGTTTGTAGCATTATCGAGATGAATTCCTACAATAACAATCACTGTTTTCTTAATTTCCTTTGAAACCTTTTCTGCTAATGGTTTAGCGATTTCACCATCTTTATGACCATAAACACTAAGCAAGCTTGCACTTGAAGTTTGTTTATAAGGAATTGCTAGTGCAACAGCTCCGACATGAGGTTTATTTCCTCCCGTCAGCATGAGAACTAAGTCATCTCCCATTTCAAAAGAATTTAAATCGACTTTCCATTTATTCAACTCCCCACCTCTTTATATCACTTTCTATACCAATTTGATCAAGAATCCGCCCTACTGTATAATCGATAAGTTCGTCAACAGATATTGGTTTGATATAGTAAGAGGGAAGTGGAGGGGCTATTACTACTCCTAATTTGGCGAGTTTGAGCATATTTTCAAGATGAATCGCGCTTAAAGGGCTTTCTCTTACTATTAAAATTAATTTTCTCTTTTCTTTAATATTGACATCAGCAGCTCTGGTAATTAAGTTATTAGCGTAACCATGAGCAATGGCTGCTAATGTTTTCATTGTACAAGGTACAATAATCATAGCATCAAGTTTATGGGAACCACTTGCAGGAGGAGCTTCTAAATTATTAACATCATAGGTTTTAGAAGCCAGATCAATAATATCTGAAATACTTAGTTCTGTTTCAGTATTTAATACTAATTCTGCAGCTTTTGATATGATTAATTCTGTTGAAATTTTTTTTTCTTTTAGCACCTTTAATAATTTAATAGCAATCAAAACCCCTGTAGCACCTGTAATTGCAACAAGAATCATTACTAATCACTAAAATTTTTACATTAACTTTTTCTTAATAATAATAGGTATTTAGGGATAATAATTATTTTATGTAAATATTTCAATTAGAAAGAAAATAAATTCACATTAAAAAACTCTATACCTATTAAATATAATATATTATTTAAATTAGCAAAAAAATTGGTTGTGATAAAATGAGTAAATTTCATTCTGATATCTCAGGTTTTTATAAACTATCCTTAGGAGAACGGCAAAAATCTCTTTCTGAGCTTGTTAATCTTGATGATGAAGAGGTCAAATTACTTAAAAATTTTGGATATTTCAAAGAGACACAAATTGATACTTTAATTGAAAACGTTATTGGATCTTATCAATTACCCATTGGGATTGCGTGTAATTTTAGAATTAATAACAAGGATTATTTGATTCCTATGGTAATAGAGGAACCCTCCGTTGTTGCAGCAGCTTCAAACGCAGCAAGAATTGCTCGAAAAAATGGAGGATTTTTTTCAGAAAAAGTAGATTCAATTATGATATCTCAAATCCAAATAACCAATCTTACTGATGTTGAACAAGCTAAAAAAATTTTGTTAGAGAATAAAAAGAATATATTGAAGATTGCTAATGACCAAGATCCAATCTTAGTAAAACTTGGTGGAGGAGCATATGATTTTGAACTCAGAGATATTAATACAAGAAAAGGTGTTATGTTAATAATTCATTTATTAGTCAATGTTTTAGATGCTATGGGTGCTAATGTGGTCAATACTATGGCTGAGTCTGTTACGCCTTATATCGAGGAGTTATGTGAGGGTAAAGTTTATCTACGAATCGTATCAAATTTAGCTATTCATAGACTGGCAAAATGTAAAGCTAAATTTGACAAAGCCTTATTAGGTGGAGAAGAAGTGGTAAAAGGTATAGTTAATGCATATGAATTTGCCCTTGCTGATCCATATCGTGCCACAACTCATAATAAAGGAATAATGAATGGAATAACTGCTCTAACTTTAGCAACGGGGAATGATACACGAGCTATAGAATCTGGAGCTCATGCTTATGCTTCATTAAAAGGTAAATATTCTCCATTGACTAATTTTGAAGTTGATGCAGAGGGAAATTTAATAGGTGAAATTAAGATTCCACTTGCTTTAGGAATTATTGGCGGAATGACAAAATTACATCCAATGGCGCGATTAAATCTAAAAATTCTAGGTGTAAAATCAGCTGCAGAATTATCTCAAGTTGCAGCTGCAGTAGGTCTAGCTCAAAACGTTGCAGCATTAAGAGCTTTAGCGGCGGAAGGCATTCAGAGAGGTCATATGGCACTTCATTCTCGTAATATTGCAAAATTAGCTGGAGTGCCTGAGAATCTTATTGATCAAGTAGCAAAAAAATTAGTTAAAGATAACAAAATTAGGATTGATTATGCTAAACAAATATTACAAAAAATTATCGAGAAGAAAAACCTTTAGTTTTATAAAAAGTGGTTCATAAACTTCTCTAGTTAAAACCTTTATTATTTGTAATACTATCATTATAAAAAATGATTTGAGTTGATAAATTTGGGATTTAGACAATATTTAAATAAAATTGAAGAAAGCGGACTTCTTAAAAAAGTAAATGTTGATATTTCAAAGAAATTAGAGATTTCAGGTATTTTAAAAGAATTAGAGCCAACCCCCGTATTGTTTAATAATGTCAATGAATCTGAGTTCCGAGTAGTTGGCAATATGTTTTGTACTAAAAATGTAATTGCTTCATATTTCGGTGTGACTCCAGCAGATCTTATTCCTATGCTTTCTAAAGCGATTAAAGAAAGAAAAGAACCTGAGGTTATATCAAAGGCCCCCTGCCAAGAAGTGGTCGAATCAAATGTAGATTTAGATAAACTTCCAATATTATTCCACTGTGAAAAGGATGGTGGGAATTATATAAGTTCAGCTGTAGTTGTCACTAAGGATCCTGACTATGGGCAAAATTTGGACTTTCATAGAGCTATGCAGATTTCTAAAGAAAAATTTACGACTAGAATAGTAAAAGGACGCCACTTTTACAAATTTTTAGAAAAGAATGGTGAATTGGACGTAGCTTTTTGTATAGGGAATTCTCCAAACATTCTTATTGCTGGAGCTACTTCTGTTGATATTGGGGTTGATGAATTGACAATTGCTAATGCATTAGAACCAATTAAACTTGTTAAGGCAAATTCTGTTGATTTACTAATTCCTGCAGAAGCTGAATTTGTTTTAGAGGGGCGAGTATTTTCGGAAGAAAGACATGCTGAGGGACCTTTTGTTGATTTAACTGAAACATATGATGTAGTGAGAGATGAACCTGTTTTTGAAGTTAAGAAAATCACACATAGAAAAGATGCAATTTGGCAAGCATTATTACCAGGTGCCCTAGAGCATAAGATTTTAATGGGAATGCCCCGTGAGCCAACCATTTTTAATAAAGTGAATGAATCAGGCGTAAAATGTCTAGATGTAAACATTAATCCGGGAGGATGCTCATGGCTTCATGCCATTGTAAAAATTGACAAATCTTCAGAAGAGGATGGTAAAAAAGCAATTTATGGCACTTTTGCGGGTCATAGTAGCTGTAAACATGTCTTTGTTGTAGATAAAGATATTGATATCTATGACCCATTATCCGTGGAATGGGCAATGGCAACTCGTTTTCAAGGAGATTTAAGAATGGTAATTAAAGATAAAGAACCGGGTAGTAGTTTAGATCCAAGTGCTGAACCGGGCACAAAAATGACTACGAAAATTGGCTTTGATTTCACAAAACCACTTGTTACTAAGGGTAAGAGTTTTGACTTAGCCAAATTTCCTAAAATTGACATAAATAAATATCTTTAATTTTTGGAGGTAATGAAAATGAAATTAACTTTTGAAGAGCAAGATATGTTGGATGGTAAATATGGAAAGGCCACCCAAAAATCAATGGAAATTTTAACCACACTTGGTGAAATATTTGAAGCTGAAGATATGATTGATGTGGTGGGTGTTCAGATCGCAGGTGTGTCCTATGACAATCTTGGAGAAGCAGGATTGGAATTCTTAAGCGAGATGGCAGAAGATGGAAAGGTTAGAGTCTTAACTACATTAAATCCGGCAGGAATGGATCGTGAAAATTGGCGAGCATTAGGTATTGATGAAGAATTTGCGAAGAATCAAAATCGCGCTCTCGATGCTTTTGCTAAAATGGGGATAATTACAACCTGTTCTTGTACGCCTTACTTAATTGGTAATACGCCTCATTATGGTCAGCATCTTGCATGGGCTGAAAGCAGCGCGGTATGTTATGCTAATTCTGTTATTGGTGCTCGAACTAATCGTGAAGGCGGCCCAAGTGCTCTAGCATCAGCTTTGACCGGAATAACGCCTAGATATGGGTATCATTTGGATAAAAATCGTCAAGGGGAAGTTTTAATTAAAGTTAACGCTCCAGTTAAAGGAACCGATGAATTTGGAGTTTTAGGAAAAGTAATAGGGGATAAATTAGTTAAATTAGGCAAAAAAATACCATACATAACAGGTATCCCTTCTGCTTCAATTGAAGAACTCAAGTCATTTTGTGCTTCCGTTGCTACATATGGTGGAACTGCACTATTCCACATGGAAAGAATAACTCCAGAATTCGATACATACCCTAAACCAAGCGATATCGTTTTTGACATTAATCAAAGCGATCTAGATAAAGCACGTGCTGAGCTTATAGACGATCATCTTGAAATTGATTTTGTAAGTATTGGTTGTCCTCACGCTTCAATACATGAAATTGCTACAATTGCAAAATTGTTAAAGGGAAAGAAAGTAAAGAAAGAATTTTGGATAACCACTGCTCGTCCAACCAAGAGAATTGCAGATGAAGTTGGTTATTCTAAAATAATTGAAGTGGCAGGAGCAAAATTTGCAGCAGATACTTGCTGCGTTGTAGCCCCAATTAAAGGACGTTTCAAGGGAATAATGGTTGACTCCGCAAAAGCATGTTATTATGGTCGTGCAAAGAATAAATTTAAAGTAAAAATAGGAAAAATTGAAGAGTGTGTTGAGGAGGCTATAAAATGAAGTTAAGTGGAAGAAAAATATATAAGGGGAAAAATAAAGGAAAAACAATAGTCACCAAAGACGGAATTTCGTTTTATGGAGGCGTAGATCCCGATACTGGAATAGTTGTGGAAGTTGGACATGAATTAGAAGGTCAATCTGTTTCGGGTAAAATTCTAGTATTTCCGACTGGAAAAGGTTCTACTGTGGGTTCTTATACTATGTATCGAATGAAGAAGAATAATACAGCTCCATTAGCTATAATTAACGAAAAGATTGATACGATTGTTGCGGTGGGATGCATTATAAGTGAAATTCCATGTATAGATATGATTGACATTAGCTTAATAAAAAACGAACAGGAAGTTGTAGTAAACGGTTCTGAGGGAACTGTTGAAATTTTAGATTGAATTTATACTTTTTTATAAATAATAAATAACCTAATTATGTAGAAAAGGTGAAATTTATGGGAACTGGAATAGGATATGGAAAGACCATTCTTTTTGGCGAATTTTTCTTCCCATTTCGGGAATAAACGCTATCATTTTGTAGTTTATGGTCTTCCAGCAATTGCATCTGCTATAGGCTCTAAAACAGTCGCTACAGTTAAAGCCGTCGATGGCAAAGGATGGACCGTTGATGACCAAAGAATAGCGACACCCGGTTATAAGGATAAAAAGGTTAAAGAAGCACAGCAAGCTATTCTTAATGTCATTAAATACTTAAATATTAATACTATTAATAATAAACTTAAGATTACTTTTACAGGAGATTTAGTAGCAGCAAGTGGGGTAGGAGCTTCTGCAGCTCAATGTACTTCTTTTGCTCGTGCGCTTAGTGAGGAATTTAATCTTAATTTAAATAATGAAAAAATAAATGAAGCAGCTTATGCAGGTGAAATGGCATACCATGGAACTCCATCTGGCATTGATAACACTGCATCCACCTATGGAGGATTAATTTGGTTTGTGAAAAATTTAAGTGGTGGTAAAAACACCATTGATCGTCTTAAATCAGCAGAAAAAATGCATTTAATTATAGCAAATACAGGCATCACTGCTTCTACAGCCGAGGTTGTTGCAGATGTTCGTAAATTAAAAGAAGAAAATCCAAATAAGTTTAATAAAATATTCAATAAATATGAAAAAATCGCAAAAAATGCAAAAAATGCATTAATTAAAGGTGATAGAAGCTCTGTTGGAAAATTAATGAATCAAAATCATAAATTATTACAATTAATATCAGTTTCATCTGAGATTAATGACAAAATTGTAGATCATGCCTTAAATAATGGAGCAATAGGAGCAAAAATGACTGGGACTGGTCGAGGCGGATTAGTAATAGCTTTAGCCTTAGATGAAGATAATCAAAATAAAGTTTCGGCTGCTATTGAGAAGGAGGGTTTTTCAACATGGAAAACAACTATTGGTTAAATTATTATGTTTTAATGTATTATTATGTTTAATTTTTTGATGGGTATTAAATGTGAAAAGAGATAATACAATTTACTTATTAAAATTAGGCGGTAGCTTAATAACTGATAAAAGCAAACCTCTTTCATTAAGGGAAGATGTTATAAACAGTAGCATTGAACAAATTATAGAAAGTAATAAAAATATTGTTTTGATTCATGGTGGAGGTTCATTTGGTCACCCAATTGCTAAAAAATATCAATTATCTAAAGGACTAAATACCTCTATTAAAAATCAAGTATTCGGACTTTCTAAAACTCATGAAATAATGAATCAACTTAATACAATAATAATAAATAAATTTTTAAAGAAGAATTACCCAGTTTTATCTATTTCGCCTTCTACTATATTTACTAAACGATCTCAACAATTTGTACTTAATTCTATTGATTCAATTGAGATTTCATTGAAGTTAGGGATTTTACCAATCCTCTATGGAGATATCATCCTAGAAAAAGATGGTTCCTTTTCAATAATCTCTGGAGATGACATAATTTTAGAATTGTGTAAGACTTTGAAGAATTTTGAAGTGGCAAAGGTTATTTTTGCTATTGAAAAAGACGGGATTTATGTAAAAGATGGAAATAATATTGAATTTGCTTCAGAAATTAATTTTGAAGAGTTAAAAAGTATAGAATTAGCTGAATTAGAACATAAAATAGATGTAACAGGAGGAATCGGAAGAAAATTTGAAATTATAAAACAAATTGCTGAATTAAATATTCCTGTTCAAGTTATTAATGGCTTAAAAAAAGCTTATATCTTAAAATCTTTAAAAAATCAAAAGATAGTTTCCACAAATATTAGCTTATCTAAGGAGAAAGACGATACCCAAACAATACATACCAGAAAATTAGAGCATTTAACAATACCATTAGATTATAATGTACAATCTACTAAAAATTACTTTGATGAAATTATTTTAATACATCATCCATTACCTGAAATAGAATTGCATAATGTTGAATTAGAAACTAATTTTTTCAACAAAAGTGTATCTGCTCCTATTTGTATTGCTGCTATAACTGGTGGCCATCCAATATCTAAAAAAATTAATAAAATATTAGCACAAGCCGCTGAATCAGAAAATGTAATAATGAGTGTCGGAAGCCAACGTATAGCATTAGAGAATCAATCAACTATTGATTCTTTTCAAATAGTTCGAGAATATGCACCAAATATTCCTATTATTGGAAATCTTGGAATTGGACAAATAAGTTCTAATGATTTTCAATTAGAGGAATTCCAAAAATGTATTGATATGATAAATGCTGATATTATGGCAATTCATTTTAATGCTCTACATGAATTAGTACAAAAAAATGGCAATATTTATTATACATCTTTTTATGATAATTTTAAATTAATAAGGGAAAAGTTTAAGATTCCGATTATTGCTAAGGAAGTTGGAACAGGTTTTAACCGTGATCTAGCCCTACAACTTGATCTTTTAGGTTTTGATGGATTTGACGTAGGAGGTATGGGAGGCACAAATTTTACTAGTATAGAATCTATTAGAAATAATGCTAATAACGAAAATTATACAAGAAAACTTGCTGATACTTTAAAAAATTGGGGGATACCAACTCCAATTAGTATTTTAAATGTCAGAAGCACATCAAAAAAACCTATAATTGCAACAGGAGGGTTAAGAACGGGACTTGATATTGCGAAAAGCATCGTTTTAGGAGCGGATATAGGAGGTTTTGCTTACAAATTCCTTAAATCTGCTTGGAAAGATTATAAACAAGAAACAATAACTAATACAATAAATGAAATTCGAACATTAAAACACGAATTACGGTCAGTAATGTGGTTAATAAACGTAAATAAAATTGAAAATCTTAAAGATAAAAGAGAAAAAAGTATCCTCTTAGGAGATTTGTATAAATGGGCTAACCAATAATAGGGTTTATAATTCATTTAAACTATTTCCTTTCTCTTATCTCAATTAATAACTTTTTAACATACAAATCAAATTCTTCTTCAGTAACCTCTTCACTTTCAGGCGAATGTTTAAAAAGTTTGCTTAAATAGCTTACATCCCTTTCAAATTCACCTGATTCCCAATCAAAAGCTAAAATGTCCATACCCCCATCAGGTGTAGGTATGAACTTCACGGGTCTTCTGCCAAATATCATAAATAATGGAAGCTTAAATCCAGTCATTTATTTCTACCTATAAAGAAAAATTAGATTAATTAATTTAACTCTATCTCATACTTTTGTAAAATTAGTTGCTTCCTATTTCTTAAACTATCGAAATCATAATTTTGTTCGAAGAAAAAATCAAATGGGTCTTTTATATCCTCCATTAATGGTTCTGAATAAAATTTTTCGTACATATATTTACCTTTTATGGTCATTTTTATAGCATTATGTTTTTTCTCACTTAATAAACCATCATTTATTAGATTTTTAACTACAGAATTAATACCATTTTCTTTAAATATATAAAGACCAATATACGATAAACTTGTATAAATTTCTTCACTTTTTCTTAAGGAAAGTTGAAATTTCTCGTTAAGCTCGTTTAAGGTGAATTCTTTTCCGTTATTATCAATAAAAACAGATAAAATCCATTTTATAATGTATTCCTTAAAATTTTCTTCATAGGACATTTGAAACTTCTCAAATTCAATATCTTCTTCTTTTCCTTTTATAAATTCAAAAATAATTTCGAAAATTTCTCTAAAAATGAATACACTCACTACTATTGCTATAATTGGATCAAAATAAAAAAGAAATGGAATTCCTTGAGTTTTCCCATATTCAGAAAGAAGGGCACCTAGAATTATACCAATAGAGATTAATATATTTACTCTTGAATCTATCGCGCTTGCGACTAATGATGAATTTCTATTCTTTTTTCCCACGAAATTCTTCAATGTACGTAAATAAGTGTTTAAAAATATAGATATCACAGCAATAAATATAACAAATTGAGGCATTTTAATAGATTCTGGACCTGTTATTAAAGAAATGATTGATTCAAAAACTATTGTTCCACCTGCAAAAGCCATTAAAATTACTAAAATGATATTAACCAGTTTTTCTTTTTTGTACTTTATTCCTATTCCAATTAATAAAACTGCAATACAATCAAGGAAATTCTCAATACCTTCAGCCCGAAGCGATTCTGAACTAAATGTTCCAAATACAATTTTTAATAAACTAAGAAGTAATAATCCAATAAAGGATCTAATTAAAACCCCTCTACTGTTTAAAACATTATTATATCTTTTTATTTGATTTTGTAAAGTCTCGTTCCATAATTTAACCTTTTCCTTTCCTTTATTATTTAAGGAAACAATATTTTCTTCGTTAATATCTGCTAGTCGAATACCACATAAATGATATATTGAAGAAGCTGCAATCTCATCATTAAAATAAACTTCTGGTATAAAAATATTTAGCAAGCCATTGATTCGATTTTTTAATTTACCGAATTTCATCTTTTCTTCCTGACTTAGATATTTCATAGCTGCATATTCTACTCTATTTATTGGAAATAAATCTGACTTTCTTCTATGGAAAGCTACTGCGACTATTCTGATAATGTGATTGATTGATATCAATGTAAGAATTATAATACCTAAAAATACTATATAGCTTGCTAGTGTCCCAAAACCGATATATTCTTGATAGCTTAAATAGTGATAAATGAAATAAATCTGTACATAAAGAAAAACAAGTCCGAATAATATCCAAGGTGTTAATAAATTCCTTACAACCTTTTTTATATGAAATTGTTTGAAGAATTCATTTATCGCTCTTCTTAAATGATGCCCAACAAAGAATATGCCGATGTAAGTTATTAGAAAACTCCATTGAAAAGAACCTGTCAATATAATTTCTAAAATTGATGATATTAGAGATATTAAAAAGTAAGAAAGAAGTACTTTTTTATAATCTAACTCCCAAAACTTACTGAGACCCATAGATTTCGATTCTCTACAATCAATTTGAGTATAAGGTAGATAATCAAATTATGAATAAATATTCTTTGATGTTTTTCTTCAAAAAGAAATTAAGATTACCCTAATAGTTCCTATTTAGGACAAAATTTAAGAGACTTTCAAAAAATTCTGCTTCTGAAGGTTCTATAACTTTCTTTAGGTCATCTAGAGCATTTTTTGCTTTATCAAAATAATCACTTGATAATTCTTTGCAAGAATCAACTACTTCAGCTTCTAAAAATAAATTTTTGACTTTTTGTACATCATTTTTCGTCATATTTTGATTTTGCATTAATTTATTAAGTTGCTCTTTCTTTTTATCGCTCAATTTCTCATAAGCTTCTATTAATAAGCAAGTTTTTTTCCCCTCCCTTATATCTCCATCAGTTGGTTTTCCCGTTACTTTTTCATCCCCAAAGGTACCTAAAATATCATCAATCATTTGAAAAACAATGCCTAAATTAATACCATAATTGGATAAAAGTTTAATGTTGGTTTCATTTACACTGGCATAATTTGCACCAATTAATAATGATTTTTCGATTAAAGCACTTGTTTTTAGGGAGATCATGCTAATATAATCCGATATTGATATGTTTTCTCGATTTACCATATCCATTTCAATTAAAACACCATTAGCAATTTCGATAAAAGCTTGCTCATATAAAGAAATAGCCTTTAAATTTTGTTCTTCTGTAAACTCGTTATGAAAATATGCTTCTAATCCTAGAAAGAAGGTTGTATCACCACCTATTATTCCTATAGAATTACCGAAATCTACTGAATCCATTTTTTTTAAACTATATTTCTTGTGATAATTCTGAAATCTATAATGAAATGCAGGATTTCCTCTTCTAAAGTTATCTTTATCTATTATATCATCGTGTACTAATGATGCATTGTGAAGAAATTCAATTGCCACACTTGGTTTTAATATTTTTTCATCATTATCTTTCTTAAATGCATTATAGGTGGCAATAGTGAGGAGCGGGCGAATCCTTTTACCCCCACTTAAAAAATAATCTTGAAGTTCTGAATAATAACTAATTAAAAAGTCATCATGTGTATTATTTAGCTTTCTTTCAAAAAGACTTCTAATTACATTATTAATCTTTGGTCTATAAAGCCCTAAATAATCTAGAAATTTTATAGAAAATCACTAAAATTTATTGTGTTGCTTTCTTAATTTAAATCGATTTGAAATAAAAGTGCTATCAAATTTAGAATAATATGAAAGGTTTTATTCCTCTTTTTAAGTCATAATTTATTAGAAGTGTACTTCTTTACGAAGATTTCAAAAATGTTTTTAATCTTTATGAGATTATTGTTTATACCTTGATAGAAAAAATTGGTCATTATTCGGGAAACAGAAGAATTGATACATCTGGTTTTAATGAACCAGATTTTGATAATGAAAAATCTAGAGAAAAATGGTTCGGGGGAAAAAGAAAAGTTAATACGAGTCGGTTATTACCAAAATGGATAAATACAATTTCAAAATCAATTAATCCTGAGAATTTGCGAATTCACATCGTGGGACAATCACACATTGATATAGCTTGGATGTGGCAATATGAACAAACAAAGAAAAAGGCTCAAAAAACTTTTAAAAAAGCTATATTACACTCAAATATATTTCCTGACAGATTTAGTTTTGCGTTAAGTGAACCATTACTTTTAGATTGGGTTAAAAAAGATAATCCCGTTTTGTTTAATGAAATTCAAGATTTAGTGAAAAGAGGAAATATTGAGCTCGTAGGTGGATCATACGTTGAACCTGATTGTATGATGCCATCAGGTGAATCTTTTATAAGGCAGAGATTATATGGTATGAGATTTTACAAAGAGAATTTTGGTATTCTTCCTAATGTAGAGTGGTATTTAGATTCTTTTGGGTATAATCATGGTCTGTCCCAGATATTAGCAAAATCAGGAGCGAGATATTTTTGGACTAGTAAATTAACATGGAATAAAGACACAGTATTCCCATTTGTTAACTTTTGGTGGCAAGGACCTGATGGATCTAGAATTTTAACCGCGAATTTTGGTATGGGAATGGGACCTTTAGAAAATTGGAAAATGTTCGAAGTAGGGAGACACTTACTTAAAAGAGATGGAAGAAAAATCTGGAATTATAACTTGGATTATGAAACTCTAAACCAACATGTTGAAAAAGAAATATGTCCACATGTGGGATATTTTTTTGGACATGGAGATGGCGGACATGGGCCTACACATAAAGAAGTAGCATTTGCAAACGAGTTAGCTAAAAATCCAATGTTTAAATGGAGTAAAATTGAAGATTTTTACAAAGAACTAGAAAATTACGGTGAAAACTTCCCAATATGGAATGATGAGTTGTACTTAGAAACCCATAGGGGTTGTTTCTCAAATCATGCTGAAGTTAAAAGATATAATCGAAAGTTTGAAAATTTACTCGTTTCTCTTGAAATCTTATCAACAATTTTAACTAAATCCTTACCAGAGTTTCAATATCCTAGAGAAGATTTAGAATTATTATGGAAAATAACACTTAAAAACCAGTTTCATGACATTCTTCCGGGGAGCTCTATTCCTGAAGTATATGATGATTGTTGGGAAGATTGGAATGAGCAAAAATTCTTATTTAAATCAATTTTTAAAGAAATGGGACATTTTTTATCAAATGATAAAAATATATCAGATAAAAAAAATTCAGCCGACATTTATTTCTTTAATCCATCTAGCTGGGAGAGAAACTCAAGGATATTTATACCTATAACAGTTTTTAAAAATAATTTAGAGTTGAATAATGATAATACCCCCAATTATGCTAAAGTAAAAATTTTTGATGGCAAGAATAAGGAATACGTTTGCCAACCAATCAGAGCAGAATCAAATGATACATTAGATCCTTTTCCTGCTGGCTGGTGGACAGTTATACCATTAAAACCTTTATGTTTAACTCCAGCAAGAATAACACGTTTCAACGAAAAAGAAAGTAAAAAGATTAAAAATTCAGAGATATTGAAAGCAAGTGAAAATTTTCTATCAAATGAAGTTCTCTCAGTAAAGATTAATCCAAAAAGTGGAGCTGTTCTCGGGTTATTAGCAAATCACATTGACAAAGGTAAAAATTTGTTAAATGGCGAATCTTCTAATTTGATATTTGGTTATCTTGATATTGGATATGAAGGCTTTAGTGCATGGAATTTAACCCGTAATTATTGGGAACACCCATTAGAGTTTGATAATAGCAATAAAATAAAAGTGAAAATAATTGATTCAGGACCGATCTTTGCCTCATTAGAAATATCTAAAGAACTTGGCATTAATCTTGTAAATCAAAAAATTACTCTATTCAAAGATCTACCCCTTGTTTATCTTGAGTACGACACAAATTGGAAACAATCTGATGTTATGTTAAAAATATTATATAGTACTAACACTAAAGCGGATATAGTAACTTCAGATGGAGCCTATTGTGCAATACAACATAAAACAAATCCAGAAGTTCCATGTGATAAAGCTCGATTTGAAAAAATTTGTCATAAATATATTGACTTAAGTACACCTGATAGAAAATGGGGTATAGCTTTACTTAATGAAGGCAAATATGCTTTTGATGTAAATGATCAGGAAATGAGGTTAACAATGCTTCGTTGTTGTAAATATCCTCCACCATCAATAGATGCTTGGGTAAATGAAGAAAGAAAGGTAAATAAAGAAAAATATAACCATGTTGTTCCCACTCATAGCGGATTAGGACCTTTTAAGTGTCGATATGCTCTATTTCCTCACAATGGGGGCGCTTTATTAAATCCTGATGGGTCGCCCAATGTTGCAGTGAAAAGAAAAGCAGAAGAATTTAATAATCCAATAATTATATTGCTATGTAAAGGTCATAGACTAGATATACTACAACCAATTTTAGAAATTCAAACACCAAATGTTTATTTGGGTGCTTTAAAATTAAAAGAGTGGGCTAAGTCAGATAATATCATTATCAGGTTTTTTGAAGGGTCAGGAATTTCGACGACAGCAAGAATTAAGATAAATTCAGTTTTACTTGCTAAAATTTCTTTAATTAGGCCAGTGGATTTACTTGAGCGTGAAATAAACAAAAGTTTTAAATTTAAAAGAGATTCAGGAATTTTGACTTTTGAATTAAATAAATTTGAGATTTGTACATTTGAGCTTTTATTAAATTAATAATCGAGTACTGATTTTCCTACAACACTTTGATGTGGTTTCAAACCTAATAAATCCAACAGGGTTGGAACCATATCAGTTGTTTTACAATATTTAAGTTTATTTTTAGGAATTTCTGGCGAACCACCTAAGATAAATGGCACAGTCATAGACTTTTTCAAGCCAATATCATGAGAGTATTGATGTGCTTCAACAGATTTTCCGTGTTCATAACTAAAACCATATTCTCCAATTGTAGATATCATTACATCACAAGAACGAGGATTTTTAAAATACCGAGGGATTTGATCAATAATCATAGGAAAATCTATTTTATTTGTACCCTCTAACCATTCTTCTATAGTGTGAGCTCTATTATCTAATAATTTTGCAGATTCTTCATAGATTTTATAACTGTATATTTCTTTATCCTCAAAAATATATTTTGTTTTTTGTTGTTTTCCATGGCCCTCATATTCAATTCTACCTTTGTTTAGTTTTCCTGTCTTATTATCCTTACTTTCTATATGAATTATCCCTTTATCTGGTGTATTCTCATTATCACGATAATACATCAATTTTACTCCAGGAATCCTCCATAATATCTCAAAAAAATTGATTGTTTTATTATTATTAAGTTTAAATTGTTTCAATTTTTCTAAGGTTGGATGATGATGCCAATCTTCCCCAGGGAAATTGAAAAATCCTACAGATCCCATAGTTGCATCAAAATCTCCCGTGCCATTTTTTGGTTGATATTGTGTTAAACCAGCCTGTTTGAAGAAAGGTTCAATATCATACATCTTTTCTGACTTATAATTACCATGATCCGAAATAATCCCTATAGCAGTTGAATCATAGAAACCCCTCTCTTTGAGAGTCCTAATTAAAGATCCTATATACCTCTCACAGTTGATTATCTCCTTAATATAATCTGGATGTTCAAAACCTTTCTTATGCATGAGATCATCAGTTTCTGGAATATATGCAACTGTTACTTTTGGTACTTCCTTTTGTTGAAAAAAATCTAGTGGATTTTCGAATATATTTTCAACTTGCTTCATTATTGAAGCAGAGGTAAATTGTTTAACGGGGATAAAAAGGGAACCGCGATTGATAAGATTTAATGAACTAGCGAAATTCCCATCACCTGCTTGCTCGAAGATTGTTTTCACATTTGTGCCAATATCTTTATTGATTTTTCTAATATGTCTTGCAGATCCATAAGTTTTAATAATAGGATATTTTATACCTTTAGTAGCGGGGTCTTCTCTCGCAATCCAATGATACATTGGAATACCACTCCCCTCTTTGGGATAATAACCTGAATAGGACCCAAGAATTATATTACTATAGCAAGGAAAAGTGATACTTGGAAAAGTAGTAATACAATTTGAACAAGAAATGCCATCTTTTGCAAGTTTAGCGATATTTGGGAGTTTATTTTGGCCAATCAAAGTGAAAAGATGAGAGGCTCTCACATCATCTAAAATAATTAGGATAACTTGGTTAACTTTAGGATTTCGGCTCATTATCAGTTTATTATTATTAAGTTTTAAATATTAAATTCAGAAATAATTAATAAATTTGCCAAACCAATTAATCTTTAATGGATATTGAAATACTAATTTATACAAATTGTTGAGTATAAAGATTGTTTAACATAGAAGAACCGATTATATACTACAAATCTTCTGAGAAAATGGGAGAAGTTGAAGATAGTTTAATTCAATTAATAATTACATCTCCTCCTTATGGTCAAATAAAGGATTATGGTTCTAAAAATCAGATAGGATTTTTTGATTCTTTTGAAGATTATTTTCAAAGATTAAAAAATGTTTGGACAGAATGTTTTAGAGTGTTAGAACCCCAGTGTCGAATGGTAATTAATATTGGAGACCAATATTTAAGAACTAAAGAATATGGAAGATATCGGATATTATCAATCCAAAGTAAAATAATTGAAGACTGTCAAAAAATAGGTTTTGATTTTCTTGGTGATATTATATGGCAAAAAGTCAGTACAACTAACACAACAGGTGGTTGTTCTTTAATGGGTTCAATATATTATCCTAGAAATGGTTTGTTAACATATGATTATGAACACATTCTAATTTTTAAAAAACCTCATGGAAAAGGAAGAAAAGTTGACTTAAAGATAAAAGAAATGTCAAAAATATCTTTGAGTGAATGGAAAAAATGGTTTATTGGACATTGGAGATTTCCTGGAGTGATACAAAAAGAGCATATTGCTATGTTTCCAGAAGAATTACCTTACAGGTTAATACGTATGTTCACTTTTATTGGAGATACTGTTTTAGATCCTTTCGTAGGTTCAGGAACTACTCTTAAAGTAGCAAAATCATTATTTCGAAAGAGTATCGGTTATGAAATTAATGAATACTTCCAACCTACAATAAATAATAAAATTAAGGAAGCAAAAATTGGATATTTTAAAGATTTTCAATATCTACTATACACCCTTTTTAAAAGGAGCCGACAAGAAAATTTTGATATTATCTACCAAGAACAAAAACAGAAAGGAATCATTGCTCTTGAGAATTTTAATAAAAAGAAAACAATATTGGATTATTTATTAATTCAAAATAATGATTTGTTTAAGGAAGAAATCGAAAAAGAAATAAATGCGAAGTTAGAAGAAAATCCAGTTCAAAATTATTTAAAGGAAAAATTAGATTGGATTACTTTATCTAATTACATAATCGTTATAAATTCTAATCTACAATTGTTTAGCAAAATTAAAGATAGTTTTGAAAATTGTTTGAGAAGTTATAAGAGTAAGAAAGATGTTAGAATTATTCTATTTGATGATATTATTTCTGATAAATTTCAATTTAATACTCTCTTCATATAGTTTTTAAATTAAATTGATAGAAATCCTTACTCGCGCAAAGTATTCATCAAATAACTTTCCAAATTGGTTTTTTTATTTGAATCATTATATAGGATTTACTTTTGGGAACAATCAATTCCTTCTTGAAGATTTATTTTCATAAATGCCTCCTCTTGTTGATTTCTTTGCTCTGATTTGACAGATCTATTGACTTGAGCCAGATATCTGATTGCATTTGCTTTCCCTTCCTTTATGTTTTGTATTAATTCTTCTTTATTTAAACCACCCGAAATTACTAAAGCCGTTTGAAAACTATGATCGGGTTCCAATGTCATAAACTCAATTTGTAAGGAAGATAATATTTCTCCCATGCCCTCGTATAAAGTATTTGATAGATTTAATTTATCATTATCTATTTTAAAGTCTTTTGTTAAGCTCGACTCATAATGAGTTGATTTTGAGATTGGGGAAAAGCCAGCATATAATCCAGTATCATCGTATTGATAAATTATATCGTTCTCTTCATCATAACCCGAATAATCATTATCAAAACCCTTTAATCCATTTACATCGAAATCAAATACGAAGTACATTGAGAAATCGATTAAATTATAGTCAGATATGTTTTTTATAGTAAAAAAGGTATTTATATAAGGAACTTTAGGAGGATTGAATATATCTACATACAATCTTATTAATGAATTATCTTTTCTAAATTTAAGCGGAGGAATTATATTTCCTTTGACTAATTTTTTTAAGTATTCTTTTATATCAAAATCAAGTGTAATTCGGTCTATAGTTGTGCCTGTTCTGGTATTAACCATTTTATATATTGGAGTAGGTTCAATATTTTTTAATATTACTGGAATCATCCCAATGCGCTCTCCCTTTAAGACAAATGAAAACCATGGCCCCGCAAATTCCTGTTCAGTAAGGAAAAGTAAGGGTTTTTCTTTATACGTCAACTCCTTAATTGAGAATCCCATCAAATAGCCTGATTGATTTCATGTAGCCAAAACTTCATTGAAGGATACTTTTAAAACTATTTTTCAATAACCTCCTTTGAATTGTAATTAAAAAAAATCCATTATATTTATTTTATTATAATTATTAATTAAACAAATTAAAAAAGATATTTTAAAAGTAATTACACTTTTTCTAGAAATCTATAGGCGATATAAAGGAATGCTTCGTTGACATTTTCGCCCGTTTTAGCACTTGTCACTATGAAATGAAGGTCTAACTGTTTCGCAATAACTTTAATCTGTTCTTCAGTAATGACAATTTTTTCATTTAAATCTGATTTATTACCTACGATAACAATTGGGATATTATTTGGAACAGATTCTTTAATATCTTTAAACCAAGTTTTAATACTATCTAGATGATCTCGCGTTCTATCAACCACAATAAATGCAGCATTGGCACCATCATAGAATCTTTGCCTATAAGGTCTAATTTGTCCAATCTGTCCACCTATATCCCATAAAACAAAATTCAGTTTTGTATCTTCGTCCATGATAATTGATTTTTTCGATATTTCAACGCCAATCGTGGAAATATAATCCTCCTTAAAATTATTTTCAACAAATCTTCGAATTAAAGAAGTTTTACCTACTTTAAAATCTCCAGTTACTATTAATTTAGCTGTAAATTGTCCTTTTGGTAACTTTCCTTCTCTTCTTTTAGATAATACTCTTATTATTTCTGGAATTTTAATTGAGACATTCTCATTTCCTTCTAATAACATCTCAATTTTACCTGCAATATGTTCAGAATAAACCTTTAACTCAACATCTGAAGTTGATGGATCCGCAATTGTAGTTAGAATGGAGTGATGTCCCATTGAACAATATGCGAATTTTCTGTTTTGTAATGAGGTTATGTTGAAAAAATTACTTTGAGTCTGATACTCACTTTTTATTCTATCGATATAGATATCTAAAAATGCTGAGATTGCACCTATAATAGAATCTGAGTCTTTATCTTCCTTTGCTTTACTCTCAGAAGCTATAATAAAACCATCTCTGTCGCATAACGCAACAGCTGCAGCGCCATCAACTTCATACATATAGTTTTTCAATAGTGTAGTAATGAGATTGATATTAGGAAGACTTTCCATTAGGCTTCACTCTTTAAGTGTATCTCTTACGATTAATATAGTTTTTATTAATATAAATATAGGTATTAGAAACATATTAAATTCTTGTTTTAGAATAATCTGATTATCTCCATAACATATTATTTTTTATCTCTTTATAATATCCTAACATTTCATGACTAAAGATGATTTATTAAAACATGAAGAGAATATCGCAAAAGTTCTAGACCATATCGTATCATTATGTAAGCAAACAGGGTTAACAGATCTAGCTAAAAAAGGTGAACAGGTATTAAAGTATTATTCTAAGTCAAAAAATTTAAGATAACCAATTTAATTAGTCCTTTATTTGTATCCCATTAGTTACATCACCATATTATACTCTTTTTTAATGGACTTACAGTTCTTTTAATTTATGATGGAAACTATTAAGTCTAATAATGATTTATCAAAAGAAGCGAAAATTCTACAAATTTTTGATCGTGCTGTCACATTATTTAAAAAGACAGGTTTGAATGAATTAGCAGAGAAATGGAATAAGATCTTAAAAACATATACTAATCGAGAGAATTTGAACAAATTGCCTTAAAAAATTCTTAATTTTTTCCATTTAAAAATTATTTCATAAATTATTTAAGAAATTTGAGATATATTGTCTATTTTTATGTGAAATTTGATATATATTAAAAACTAAAGAATCAATATCATTTTGTAATTTGATAATCTCTTTCTTGCTTAAATCATTAAGTGATATAATTTTTCTTACCTTTTCTTGAATATTTTTAGAAATTAGTAGTTCATTGGGTGTTTTAGGGAACTTAATAGGTAAATTTTTAACTTTTTCAATAAGAATCCTTGGAAACAGTTTCTTATAAGAGCCAAAAATCTTGATAAAATAATACGATAATAATTGAGAATTTAATAAACCTAATAAATAAAAATGATTAAATTCAGGTATAGGAGTCTTGATAATTTTTAAATTGTAAAAGGACTGAGAAGTCAAAGATTCCTTATCATAAGTAGCACATATTAAATTATTTTGACTTAGCTGTCGTAGAACAATTCTATCTTTATAATCCTCTATATTTTTGTAATTGATTCCCCTTTTTTTGATATTAATATATTTGTATCGTTTTACATGGTATCTATTCATTGAAAATAGGAAGGGTCTGTAATTTTCCTCTAATCCTATAGGAATTTTATCATTAACAATTTTCTCTGCGATATGTAAATCCAAAAGAGAATTACAATCTTTACATATAGCATTATTTTTGGGAAGGGGAATGTATCTCTTACATTTTTTGCAATAAACTATTGCTCCCTCTTTTCCTAATTCTACACCCCTAAAAATGATAATTTTATACTCTGGATTTTTCATGATATTTTTAATTTTTGGGAAATTAGAATTAAGATATTCAACAATTTTGATATCAACATCATTAATACTTACTAAAAACTTATACTCCCACTCTTTAAGAGTGGATTGTTTGATAGAAATATTTAATCCACTGTTAATTAATGGATTATTTATCGATATTAAATTTCTAAGTCTCTCTTCTTCTTCTCTTTCTTTTTGTAATATTATTATAACATTTGAAACAATCGGGTCCTCAAAACTAGGACCAATATAGTATAATTCTCTGATTTTAGTTTTATTAAATATAAATTTTCTAATCAATTTTCGATTTGACAGGGCTAAGAGAGAATCTGGAAGGATATAACCTAAGAAACCATTTTCCTTTAAAACGCTAATACCCAATTCAATAAAAATTTGATAATAATCATATTGACCTTTAATAGTTTTAAAGTCCCCTTGTTCTATTAAGAGTTTATCATCCGAACTGATATCCCTTAAAAATAAATAAGGAGGATTTCCCACCACGAAATCAAAGGAATCAAAATTAGGATACTCAAGTACATTTACATTAATAATTTTTACATCTGGAAGTTCAAAACTATTATCACTTTTAAGAATAATCTTAATTAGTTCATAAAACGAATAGTAGAGATTTATACAACATAAAATACAGGCAATAGGATTTATATCAAAACCGAATACGTTTTCTTGAATTTCCCTAATGATAATTCTAGCCTGATCAATAGAAAGGTTAGATAAACTTCCTAAATCAAATTTCTTTACATATAAATTTATTATAATTTTTACAATTTGAATAAGAAAACTTCCGCAACCACAACTAAAATCAACTATTTTTTTGCCTTCTATTTTATTATCCATATTATAACCGATAGCATTTAGGATATATTTTACGACATGAGTTGGTGTGTAAAATTCACCTAATTTTTTCTTTTGTGTATTAGAAATCTTGCTTTCATATATATTTCCAATGATATCTATACCCCTTACTTCTTTCTGGTTATTATGATAGCCAAAATCCTTATTAGTTCCTAGATGGACAAATATTTCAATTATTGCATCAATAAATTCACTTTCTTCACAATTTTGTTGGCCTAATTTATAAACCTTTTTTAAACGCTGGATTATCCCTTTATTTGTAAGAAAATCTATAAATTCTCTCATAATATATTTTTTTACTTATAAATCAACAAGTTTGCTCATAATATAATAGATTCAAAAATTAAGAAAAAAATTTTTTATTAAATAGAGAGTAATCCACAATTATGGAAAT
This sequence comes from Promethearchaeota archaeon, assembly GCA_016840545.1. GTDB lineage: Archaea > Asgardarchaeota > Lokiarchaeia > Sigyniarchaeales > SOKP01 > SOKP01. Next base: position 6,272 of record JAEOSD010000009.1, on the reverse strand, counting down.
AATTAATGGAAATCTAAAAAGTTTTAAAGAAAGAAGATTTCCAGAAAAAATTTGCTTTAAACCTATTGGAGTTATTCATTCTCCATTTAAAAATCTAAAAAGGATACCAATCCAACCAACTATGTCAAAGACATCAGGTATGATTGAAATTTTTGCAGAATATCAAGATGGTTTAAAAGATTTAGAAGGCTTTTCATATATTTATTGTTTATATGTTTTTGATATGGTAAAATTACCAGTTCCATTATTATCTAAACCTTTTTTGCAAAATGAATTGAAGGGAGTGTTTTCTATTCGAACTCCCTTCCGCCCCAACCCGATTGGGTTATCCTTGTTAGAAATTTCAGAGATTAACAAAAATGTAATTAAAGTGAATAACATTGATGTTCTAGATAAGACTCCTGTATTGGATATAAAACCTTATGTCCCTCAATTTGATTTCAGAGAAACAGATAAGATAGGTTGGTTAAAAAATAAGATTAGAGATAAACTAAGTTAGTTTGAAGTAAAGTATAAGGTTTTTATATAAAATACCATTAAACTAAAATTTATATAATTTTGAAATATATAATTTGTTGATTGATATTCATTTAATCGCTATTTAAGGATCCAAAATTATCCATGATTGGAATTATCTATATTAGCGTTTTCATGCTATTATTACTTGTTGGTATTATTCATAGCATTTATGCTAGAGAAAAGTACGAAGTAGAAACTGGATTTGCAGTAATCATTTTTATATTTTTCATTGGTCAAGCCTTATATTTCGTTTCATTCAACTTATCCGTAGAAAATTATTTTAAAATAGAGATCTCACAAATATTATGGAAAATATCAATCTTTATTAGAATCTTTTCAATAGGGTTAATGTCTTCTATTCATAGCGTGGAATTACATAAACATAGTAAAATAAGATTTTTAGCAATCATTATTTATTTTTTCCTGGAAGGGATAATTATTAGTTTGCTTATTTTTCCAAACACGTTTCTGACACTTCAACAAGATAATAATTATCTATATTTCTTTCAAGATTTTACACTATTAGTATTTATATTTGTATTCAATTTAACTATAATTATTTTTTTAGGCATATCACAAATAATGGGTTATAAGAACTTTAATGATAAATATTTAGCAAAATTCTTCTCAACCTATATTTGCCTTCTCTCATTGAATATAATTTTTTATTCAATCTTTCTTATAACTCAGAATACTATTTTCAGAATGTCACATGTAATCTTATATATTATCAACAGTGCTTTTATATTATATGTTATTATAGAAAAACCTGCTCTATTTTTAGTATTCACAAATAAGATATTTGATTTTATAATCTTTCATAAATCTGGAATTTTACTTTATTCATATGATTTCCAAGCTAATATGGAAGTCGATGAATCTCTCTTGAAAGGGAGTATTTTAATAGGGATAAATCATATTCTTGCAAATTTTACTGGAGTTGAGAATCAATTAGATCACATAAAAATGAGTGATAAGGGTGTTGTATTTAATTTTCAAAATGATCTGGGCTATGCTGTATTATTAATTGCAAAACACAAAAACAAGATTTTGGAAAAGGCAGTAGAAAAATTTATTAAAAAATTTTCAGATCAAAATAAAGAGAAATTACTCAATTTAAGTGGATTAATTGATGTTTCGGTATTTAAAAACGCTGGGAAATTGATAAAGGAATGTTTTAGTAAATATAATATTAAAGTTTAAATATTACGACCACACACATGACATATTCTCTTTAATGATGTTAACCAAATGCATATATATGAATAAATCTTCTATCTTAAAAGACTGGTAAAAAAAATAAAATGTAAGTCTTAAGAAATCTTAATAATACCTTAAATTGTAAAACAAAATTATAAACACTATAATTAGAAGAATGAATAATTTTGTAAGTATTTCATTAATATTAGGATATTTTCTAATTTTGTGCCTTACTTTTATTACTGTAATCTATGTAATTAAAAATCGAAAGCAATATGGTACAGAACTTATTGCTTATTTAAATATTGCAACTGTTTTTAACTCTGGATTTATCTTTTCCACTTGCTACTTATTTTCAGTTGTTTTCTTTATTTCAAATACAGCTAATCTAATATTATGGAAAATTTCAGTTGTCTCATGGTTTCTCTCATTAATAATTATATCCTTTCTCTATTCATTCTTTAAAGAGTATAGAAAGATTCAAATAATTCCAATTTTAATGATTTCGATGCTTCTTGGTCTTCTTATTGGGACTTTATTTTTACCCAATTCTATATTGATTTCTATTAGTTTTCCTCCATCTCTTCCTTTTTCTATGATAGATGTTTCTACAATTAATTATAATTATAATTTTTTGACGGGAACAATTATTATTATCTTTCAAATATCCATTACAATTTATCTTGTATATATCTCAAGTTACATAAACCTAAAGTCAGAAATTCGCAAAGAGAGTTTACCCCTTTTTTTAAATACAAGCATTTTTACAGCCCCTATAATTTTTTATATACTTTATTTAATCTTTCAAGTTCAATTTTATAGAGAGCTTTTTGTCATTCTAATCTGGATTACAAATTTTGGATTAGATGTAATGATAATTTTAAAACCTGAAATGTTTTTCATTTTACCAAACAAAGTTTATTCAATAAACATTTACCACAAGTCTGGAGTTCTTCTATATTCCTATAATTTTGAAAAAAAGGCAAATATTTTGAATAATTCAAAGGTATGGGGTAATATTATAATTGGATTAAATTATATTCTAAGTGAATTCGTAGATAAGTCCGATAAAATAGATGTGATTCAAATAAGAGAAGCTGATATAGTTGTTGATTATGATAATGAATATGGATTCGCTGTAATCGTAATTACATCAAAAAAAAATGTAATTTTAGAAAGATTAATTCAAAAATTTTCACAAGAGTTTAGATCTTTCTATAGAAATGAGTTAAGTGAAATTCAAGATTTAAATCGATTAATTAACGTATCAGAATTTAAAAATGCACAACAGATTATTGAAAACAACTTCGAATTATATTTATAAATTTCAAAATTACTAAATCATAAATATCTAAACATTTTTTAATGCATATTAATATAAAATTCATAAAACCCCATGTTATGGGTATATTATAAAATAATTTACATTATATATCAAAATGGAACAAACTGAAATTCAAGATGAAGAATGGGCTCAGGATTGGAATACTATTGTGAGAATCTATGACACAATTGATCATTTAAGAACATTATTTTTAAAATTAGATGTACCATACTTAAGAGAAATTCAGCAAAAACTTCTTATTCTTAATCTTGAAAAATATGCATGGTCTCTTCAAAATTATATAATTGAAAAGTATTCAAAGGAATAGTATTTTATTAGTTTAAACATACAAATTAAAAACTATTCCAGATAATTTTGAAGTCAGTGAATGATCAACTATTTATTTTAGTTAATAGAAAATAAAATATACATTTCTATTATAAAAAAAATTTTATTAAATTTAATTAGGGAAATAAGATGAGTGAAGAAATAAGTAAGCAAAAGTCTAGGTTCAGTAAGGGACAAAAATGGAGTTTTGGAATGGGGAACTTTGCTCAGTGGTTTATAAACACAGCTTTTAATATTTGGGTTTTTACCTATTATTTTACTGTTGTTGGCTTAAATATCAATTGGTATGTACTTGCTGCAGTAATTTGGACATTATGGAACGCTTTTAACGATCCTTTCATTGGATATTTATCAGATCGTACTAAAACTCGATGGGGACGTAGAAAACCTTATATTATGCTTGGTACTATTCCGATGTTAATTCTAGAAATTATAATTTGGCTTCCTCCAACAGACAATCAATTTTTTACTTTCATATATTTACTCATTATGTTACTTTGCTATGATACATTCTACACAATGATTGCCCTTCCATTTGATAGTTTATTTCCTGAATTATATACGACTGTAAAAGAAAGGTCTGAAGTAAATACAATTAAGCAATTGCTCGCAGTATTAGGATTACTAGCAGCAGCATTAGTTCCAGGTATTATTGTTGATAATGATAGAACTTCGTATTTAATAAATGGAATTGTAACATCCGCAATTGTCGCAATTTCATTGATAATTTCATTAAAATGGGGAGTAACTGAAAGAAAAGAATTTAAATTAGATTATCAAAAATCATTTAAATTCTTTGAAGGTATAAAATATTCGTTTAAGAATAAAGGTTTTATTTTATATACCATAATGTTTTTTCTCTATGAATATGTACTTTTACTTCTTGCTACACTGGTTCAAATATTCGGTAGACAAATTTTAAAGAGCGGCCCTTTTCAAACATCTATTATTATGGGGATTATGTATATCATGGCTGCTTTATCTGTATTTCTTTGGAAGTGGTTGGACTTAAAAATTGGTTCAAGAAAAGGTTTAGCAATATCGGTCGTAGCGTATTTTATAGCTTCATTGCCCTTAATGTTTATTGATAGATATGAAATAGCCGTGGTTGTTGCTATTTTTATGGGTATTGGATTTGGTGGTATGCTATATTTTATTTATTTGATTATAGCAGATGTAGTAGACGAAGACGAATTAAAATCAGGTGTGAGACATGAGGGAACATTTTTTGGAGTCACGAATTTTTTCATGAGACTCTCAATGATTTTATCTATTGTGACAATTGGTTTAGTTTTTGTTCAAAGCGATTGGGAAGTATATGACCCATTAATTGATGTGACGTTCGGACTAAGATTATTGTTTATTGTTATTCCGGGTATAGCATTAGGTATTTTGTTGATATGTTTATATTTCTACCCATTTTCAAAAGCAAAAGTAGATGAACTCAAATCAAAACTAATGGAACTCCATAAAGAAAAAGAAAAGAGAATAAACTCTAACTAACTTTTTTTTATTTTTATAAATCTTTTAAAAAAATTACAATTGATTAAGAGCTTGTTCTAAATCTTTAATCAAATCATTGACATCTTCTAAACCAATCGAAAATCTGAAATGAGCATCCGTTATATTCATTGAGCGCTTTTCCCAACCTGCAAGATCAAAACCTGTCATTACAGAAGTATATTCAATCAATGAGGTTGTATCACCTAAGGAGACTCCAACTTTAATAAATTTAAGGAGATCTATAAATTTATAACTAGCCTCCATAGATTCTAATTCAAACCCAATCATACCGCCAAAATTTTTCATTTGTTTTTTAGCGATTTCATGTTCAGGATGTGATTTTAATCCAGGATAAACAACTTCTACTACCTTTGGGTGGTTTTTTAGAAATTGAGCAACCTCCATAGCAATTTTACAATGACGTTCCATTCTCATACTTAATGTTCTGCATCCTCGTAATATCAACCACGCATTAAAAGGACTTAAAACAGGGCCTTGTAATTCCATCCAAAAATATCTTATATTTTGTAATTCATTTTTGGGACCAATAATCGCTCCACCTAATGCGTCTCCATGACCATTTATGTATTTAGTTAAACTTTCAACAACATAATCTGCTCCTAGCTCGAGAGGTTTTTGTAATGCAGGTGATGCAAAGGTATTATCAACAATACATTTTCCCCCTCTCTGATGAATCAATTCAGAACATTTTTCTATATCAATTATTTCAATTGTGGGATTTGCAGGTGTTTCTATAAAGACTAATTTTGTTTGATCGTCTATCGCATCTTCTAAGGCATCTAAATTTCTCATATCAATAATTCGAGGTTCAATACCCATTTGGGGGTAGATGTTCATAAAGAGCCTATATGTTCCAGTATATAGATTTTTATGCATAATGATATTTGGAATTTGATCTGGATGACGTTGAGGATAATATCTTTCTAATTTTTTAGGTTTTATTCTCTTTATTCTTTGTTGTAAAACACTTGAACAAACAAGATTGATTGCTGCCATGCCTGATGCTACCGAAAGCGCGTCCTCCCCCCCATGTAAGGTTGCAAGTTTTTTATCCAAAGCATACAAAGTTGGATTCTCGGTTCTAGAATAAAAATAATGCTTTTTCAATAATTCTGTCATAGATGAGTAAACATAAGACTTGGTGGCATAAATTGGCAAGCGTAAACTGTTTTCTGTAGAAGGATATGGATCTTCTCCTGCTCTGATTTGTTGTGAATCAAAATTTTGCTTATCCCACACTTTACGTAATTCTTTATATATTTGATCCATGGTCTTTTTTTTTTCCTCGTCCATGATTATCCCTCCAAACCTGTTATCCCTTCAGTAGTATCGGATTTCTCCATCCCTTCAGCTTTTC
>JAEOSD010000211.1 GCA_016840545.1 Promethearchaeota archaeon | reverse complement strand
GCGTTCATAGAAACTGATTTATATGTGATGCCAAGTAGAAGTGATGCTTTTGGTATTGCATTTTTAGAAGCATGGGCTTCAGGAAAACCAGTTATAGGAGCAAATATTGGAGCGACTCCTGAAGTTATAAGAAATAATATAGATGGATTATTAGTAGAGTTTGACAATCATATTGACATTGCAGAGAAAATAATTTATCTCTTAAAGAAAAAGAGAATAAAAAAAGCCCTAGGGTCACAAGGAAAGAAAAAGGTATTTGAAAGTCATAAATGGGATGCTATAGCTAAAAAGACTAATGAACTTTATCAAAAATTAATTTTATTTAATGAATTAAAATGAAAAGAATTGCTGGTAATCCTTATTTAATCAAAGAGGATAATGATATTTTAATAGATTCGATAAGTCTTTCTAAGCTATTAGGAAGGTCAAAAACCCCATTTTTTATATTTTTGGAAAACAAGATTAGAGATAATGTTAGAACCTTCACTAGAGTATTTAAGTCTCTTTTTGATAATATTAAGGTTTTCTATTCATTTAAAGCTAATTTTCTTCCAGAAATTTGTAAAATAATTCATTCTGAAGGAATAGGCGCTGAATTAGTTGGATTGCCAGAACTTAAGTTAGCTTTAGAAATAGGTTTTCCTCCTGGAAAAATTATTATAGGAGGACCATATTTAACAAAAGAACTAATTGAGATGAGTGTTGATAAAGGAGTAAAAGAAATAATTGTTTATAATATCAATTATCTAAAGCAAATAGATACTATTGCAGAAAAGTTGAATAAAATTCAGAATATATGTTTAAGAATAAGATCCTCAAAATTTGAAAGCAAATTAGGAATTCAGTTAACTAATAAAAGTTTAATTGAATTAGCGAGTTTTGTGAAGAATTATAAAAATATTAAAGTTACTACCATCCTATCCCACTATACAACTCAAATGAATAGTTTAGAGCAATTTAATAAAAATGTAAAAACTTTAGCTAATGCTTTTCATCTTCTTTCAGGACAAGGATTAAATCCCATGAATATTAACTTAGGAGGCGGATTCCCTGAAGCGACTATTATGTCAGAAAAGCAATTAGAAAAGCTGGTACTTAATATTAAGCGCCAACTAGTGAATTATAATTTAGATAGAAAAAATATTTATTTAGAACCAGGTAGGTATTTTGTTGGAGACTCTGGATTGATTATTGCTAAAATAGTTAGTAAAACAGACAATAGATGGATTTTTTTAGATATAGGAAACCATATTTGTCCTAGATTTGCTAAATGCTCTTTAAGATTTTATAATGCTTCACAAATTAATAGCCCGCATAAATACAAAACGTCAATTGGAGGGATTATTCCCACAGATCAAGATGTATTAGCTAAAGATTATTTCTTCACTAAAGAATTCAATGAAGAAGAGATAGTATTAATAACCAATGTAGGTGCTTATACTTTAACTTTTTCTAATCGCTTTCCTTATGGTTTACCTAATATTTTCCTTGTAAAAAACAAAGATGTTAAACAAATATTTAATGCCGTTATCAATCATGATTTCTCATTAGTTTAATATAATTGAGTCATATTCTGGAGATAATATGTGCATATTATATTAATTCTAATTTTTCAGTTATATTATTTCAGTAAGATATAATTAAACTAAGAGCAAGCCATAAATGGAATCGTTAATAAGAACTGGTCGAAAAAGAGAAATGGTTAGACCAATTAAAGAAAATTTTGGATATGCCAATATAAAAATTATAGGTTGTGGTGGTGCTGGAAACAATACTATTGATAGATTGATGAAAATTGGTATTCGCGGTGCAAAATGCGTAGCTATTAATACTGATTGTCAACATTTAGATATGGTTGAAGCTCATATAAAGATTTTAATAGGGAAGAATTTAACAAGAGGATTAGGGGCAGGAGGGAATCCAGAAATAGGACACGCTGCGGCTGAAGAATCGAGAGAAGATTTAACAAAAGTATTAAGAGAATCAAATTTAGTATTCATAACCTGCGGAGAAGGTGGCGGAACTGGTACTGGAAGTGCTCCAATTGTAGCGGAAATTGCTAAATTAGAAGGTGCCATTGTAGTTGGTGTTGTTACTTTACCCTTTGATACAGAAATTGGTCGTATTGAAAAAGCTCAAATAGGTTTAAATGAATTAAAGAAATATGCAGACACCCTAGTTGTAATTGACAATAATCGTTTATTAGAAATAGCACCTGATCTACCAATTATAGAAGCTTTTAGTGTAGCAGATGAAGTCTTAGCTACAATGGTAAAAGGGATCACTGAAACAATTTCGCTTCCTTCATTAATAAATTTAGATTTTGCTGACGTTCGAACCATATTAAGCACAGGAGGGGTTGCAATCGTAGGTGTTGGTGAATCTGGGAATAAAGAAAATCGTGTTAACGAGGCAATCGAAGATGCTCTTAGTTCCCCCTTATTAGATGTTTCTATCGACGGAGCAAGAGGTGCTTTAATTCATATTTGTGGAGGAAACGATATGACTTTAGCAGAAGCGAATTCAGTAGCGAAAAAAATTACAGAAAAAATGGATGTAAATGATTCAATGGTAATATGGGGTGCAAGGGTAAACGATGAATATGATGGATATTTAAGAGTTATGCTTCTAATAACAGGTATCAAATCCCCACAAATTTTTGGTAAAGATAATGACTATAACTCACCGATTCCTAGTAAGCAAACCCAAAAACAGAAGATAGGTTTATCTGATGATATTTTTAATATTGGAGAGATAGCTTTTGATTAAATCAAAAATTTAATTTCTCTTTATAAACTCCTTTATATACTCTTTTGTATGGAAAAGAAGTATTCTTCTAACATACAAAATCAGATTAATGATATTTTAAACTTTCTTGATACATGGAGAGAGTTATTTTCTATTAAAATTAATTATTATCAAGAAGGATGGGCTATTTCTTTAAGAGAGAAAAACTTATATCCAAGATATATTGTTATTTTTAAACCTTATGAGTTAAATTTCTATTCAATTAAAACTTTTGAAATTCATTTTGACTGTGAAAACAAGGAAATCTTCAAAGAACTTTACTTTAATCAAAATATTTATAATTTAAATGAATTAAAATACGAAATTAAAGAAATTGTTTATGGGAAAGATATTGCTAATGACCTTATAAG